>JAHFBR010000068.1 GCA_023249955.1 bacterium | reverse complement strand
TTGATTATTAAAATTGACCAGGGCGTTGCGAAAGGTCATGTAGATGCCGTCACCGCACTCACAAAACTTGAGTGAGCCATCAATATATTTTATGTCAGCGCATCCGAAAGTTATGTCGGCTGGTACTGTGTGTGATGCGTTGAGGGGGGCTGATACCGATTGACGCAGCGTGGCCTGAATGTCTTGCTTATCCATGGCAAAAGCCGGGTAAATTGAACGAGCTTTTAGTGCAGCGCTTCCAACAAACATGCAAAAAAACAGTATTTTTTTAATCACGATGTTGTTCTCCCTGTACAGACATTATTTTTTGATTGCACTGGCAGCACTGCTGCTGAGGCGCCGATACCGCGCCGTAAAATGGCTTTTGTTGTTGCGCCAAAACGCGATCAATAATGTATGGTGGCCTGCCCTTGACCTCTTGAAAAATTCTGATCAGATATTCTCCAATCACGCTGAGTGCCAGCAGTTGGATGGTGGCAAAAATAAACATGACCATGAGTAGGGTAGAAAAGCCGCGCGGAGCGCCAACTTTAAAATGCAGGTACAGGTAAACGCAGGCTGCAAGACATGTTGCCAAGACAGCAACAACTGCAAGGCGCGAGATAAACTCCAATGGTTTGTACGAAAAATTTACAATTGCCTTCTTTGCCCACGAAAAATTTGCCAAAAAACTGTTGCTCGAAATCCCTGCTGCGCGGTCTTCGCGTACATACTCAAGTCCGGTTTGTTTAAAACCGGCCCAGGTGCGTAGACCACGAACATACAGATCTTTTTCTGGCAGCGATGAGATGATGGTGACAATTTTGCGATCGATCAGGCTGGTGTCGCCGGCGTCGAGTGGAATATCAAGATAGGAAAGGGTGCGGAAAATACGATAAAAACATGTATATCCTATTCGGCGTAGGATACTCCCCTTTCTCCTTTTCCGCACGCCATAGACAACATCATAACCCTCTTCCCATTTTTTGACAAATGCCGGAATTAATTCTGGCGGATCTTGCAAATCACCATCAATTGAAATGATGCAATCACCGCTTGCGTAGCGCATTCCAGCAAGCAGGCTTGGCTGGTTGGACCCAAAGTTGCGCGACATGCACAGCGCTGCAACGTGAGCATCGTGTTGGACCAGATCTTCAAAAATGATGTGCGAGGTGTCAGTACTAGCGTTATCAACAAAAATCAGTTCGTAATCATAATCAGGCATCGTTTGCATGACGGTTTGAACCCGTTCATGCAGGGCTCGAATATTTTTGCTTTCATTGTAGCAGGCTACGACGATCGAGATCTTTTTCATAACTTACACCAAAGTATTGCTGGTACCATGTAATCGTTTCTTCAAGGCCCTTGCGTACGCCGTAGGCCGGTTGCCAACTGAGCAACATTCGTGCTTTTTCAGATGAAAGATGCTGCGCGGGAATTTCGTTGCTGGCCATGTTTTGAATGATGGGCTTAAGATGCTGAGCCTGCATCAGCTCAATAATGGCGTCAACCATCTCAATGACGGTAAAGGGCTGGTCGGTGCTAAAGTTAAAGCATTGCCCAACCAAATGTTTATCAAGCATCTCTTGTGCAAGTGTCATGTAGGCACAGACAACATCTTTAACGTAAATGTAATCTCGGACAAAAAGTCCATTTGATCTGATGATCGGTCGCTGGCCGGCGTTAATTGATTTGATTGTGCCGGGGACAATTCGGTTAAAGTGCAGGTCTCCACCGCCAAAAAAATTACCGCAGCGTGTGACGCACACCGGCAGTTTATAGCTGTGTGCGTACGATTGTGCAATCAAGTCGGCACAGCTTTTTGAAACATCATACGGATATCGTCCCTGAAGGGGAGCCTCTTCGGTGTACGGCAATGTTTCGTGCATGCCATATGCCTTGTCGCTTGATGCAACAACGATGCGCTTGACCCAGGGGCTGCGGCGGCAGGCTTCAAGCAAATTCCAGGTCCCCTGAATGTTTGATTGAAAGGTTGAGATGGGCGAGCGGTTAGCGTACCCGACAATTGCCTGTGCACCCAGATGAAAAACGGTGTCGACATCAAACTCGTTCAAAACGCGCAGCAACAGCGCTTCGTCCAAAAGATCGCCGTAAACAACGGTTACCTGCTTGTCGAGTGCTTGGGTAAAAAAAAGTGAGTCTGGAACGCTATCGCGAATCAATGCAATGACGTGTGCTTGCTGCGCAAGCAGCTCTTTGATAAGCCAGGGGCCCAGGAGGCCGTTGGCGCCGGTAACAAAAACCGTGCGCTGGTGCCAGAAGTTATGCTCAGTATTTTTATTCATGCATTTACCTGTTTATGTGTTGGGGGTCTCACGTCTCGTTCATATGGTTCGAGACGCTCGGCTGGGCCTCGCTCCTCACCATGAACGGGATTCTGCATTTGTTTTCGCGAGCTCTTACCCCCGCTCGTGGTGAGGAGAGCCGCTAGGCTCGTCTCGAACCATTCGAGCGCTTGATTGCCCTGGTTCTTCAAAACTCTGCCGTACCGCCGGCGTAAACTCTTTCTCATAATCGTGCCACACCTTCCATGGTGCGCGCGTCTTCCACAAATCCTCAAGAATCTGATGTTCGCGATACGTGTCCATGCACTGCCAAAAGCCGGTGTGTTTGTACATCATCAGCTGGCCGTCAGACGCCACTTTTTTGAGCGGCTCCTGCTCCAAGATGCACGACTCATGTGTCGAGAGGTATGATAAAAACTCTTTTTTGCACACAAAGAATCCGCCATTAATCCATTCGTCTTCTATTTTCTTTTTTTCAGCAAATGATGTGATAGTGTTTTCTTGCACGTCCAGATTGCCAAAGCGTGACGTCAAATTGACGCCGGTCAGCGTGACCAATTTTTGGTGAGACTGGTGGAACTGCATTAGCGTATCAATGTTAACGTTGGCCAGCCCGTCGCCGTACGTGAGTAAAAAATTATCGGCGTCGATGTAGCGTGCTGCACGCGCAATGCGTCCGCCTGTCATGGTGAGTTGACCGGTATCAACCAAGGTAATATCCCAATCTTCTTGATCAATTTGATGTTCGGTGATGGTGCCGGTTTTGGTGTTGACCGTAAAATCAACCCCATCAAGGTGGTACTGCAAAAAATAATTTTTGATCATGTCGCCTTTGTAACCCAGGCAGATGATGAAGCGATGAAAGCCGTAGTGTGCATACATTTTCATGATGTGCCAGAGCATTGGTTTGCCGCCGATGGGCACCATGGGTTTAGGCCGGAACTCGGTCTCTTCGCGCAGACGCGTTCCAAGTCCGCCAGCAAGAATAACGACCGGATAGGACTGTTTCTTCATTACCGCCTTCTCCTGTTAAATATTTTTTGCGATACTAGTTTTCAAAAACCGTACCATAGGTTGTTAGTAAGTCAAGAACAGTGCGCATAAAAAAGGAGAAATGCTATGACGCAAACAGCACCGTTTAATTTAATGATGATTTCTGCAATGTACGAAAATGGTGGCAACACCACGCACCGTATGCTTGATGGGCACCCAGAACTTTTTGTGTATCCGTTTGAATCACAGCTTGGAACGTCGATGGCATCACATTTTATTCAAACATTGGTACCATTTCGTTACTGCTGGCCAGAGTTTCCGCTCAAGGGTGATGCGGCAAGCGACTATGAACTCTTTTTTGACGAAGAGCTTAAAACGCGCACCCGCGTGCCCGCGCGCAGCAAGTTTAAGGATGCAGATTTCCAACTTGATGAAGCGGAGCGCAAAAAAATCTTTGTTGATTACATGAAAAACAAAGAGCGCACCCGTGCCAATCTGATTGAGGCATTTTTTGTTTCAACATTTGAGAGTTGGAAAAATTATAGCCGCACTGGCAAAGAAAAGGCTTACGTTGGTTATAGCCCGGTGATGGGTTTGGATGCAGAAAAGATTTTTGCAGACTTGCCAACGGCACAAATTATTCACGTCGTTCGTAATCCATACTCAGGCTATGCCGATACCAAAAAGCGTCCGTTCCCGCTATCGCTCAAAAAATATGTGTGGACCTGGAACATTATGCAGCACATGGCTTTGACCTATGCGCAAATGTTTCCAAAGAATTTTTACCTGGTACGCTTCGAAGATCTGGTTGCAGATCCTCAATCCACCATGCAACAGTTGAGTGAAAAGGTGGGAATTAGTTTTTCTGAAACCATGCTGTATCCATCATGGAATGCTGCAAAAATGGATAATGTGTATCCATGGGGCACCATTCGTATTCCAACGACTGAGGCCAATATTGCAACCATGAATGAACTGACGGCTGACGAAAAGGCTGAGATTCGTTCGACATCCATTGTGATGCTCAAGCAGTTTGGTTATGAGCAGCTTGTTTGATTGCGACCAGCGTCGTAAAACCATTTTTTATCCCAAGACCGATGTCGTGCCGGGAGATTTTTATCCCGCCTTGCGCGTAACGCGCGACCGTGACATCGAGCGGCTTATGCCCGTCGTTCATGATATCTGCAAGCACAGGTGGTCACAGCCGCCTGTGCTTGTTACGCCGATCACCAGCGGCGGGACCTATCAGCTGCTTTTTATTGTTGAGATTGACCCTTCGAGACGCTCGCCTCAGGGGCTCGCTCCTCAGGGTGAGCGGGGTTTTGCTTCCGCTCGTGGTGAGGAGAGCCGTCAGGCTCGTCTCGAACCATTCGAGCGTTTTGTCATCCGCCTCAACCGCCTGCCCCAGCACATATCCTGGGAATTTTATATTGACCACTGGGCGTACCGGCAGCTTGCAGCGCTTGGGCTGCCCGGGCCAGAAGTTGTGGCCGTCGATGTTTCGCGTGACCACTGCCCAACCGATTATCAGATCATGACCTACGTTGACGCTAAGCCGCTCAACATTTTTGAAGATCCTGAGACGCAGTACATGGATCCCGCGTTGCTGCAGGCAGTGGGGCGCTATGTTGCTCGTGTGCACACGGTGCCGCTTAACGGCTTTGGGCCGCTTTCAATTGCTTCTTGCGCTCGTCCTGAGCTTGTCGAAGAATTCGAGCGCTCCATTCCTCACGGCATCCACGCATCCTGGCGCGACTACATTTTTTTGCGCCTTGAAGAACATCTTGAAGTGTGCCAGCGCAGTGGCGCATTGATCGCAACAGAAGTTAATCAGATTCAAAAACTATTTGAGCAGCATCGTGAAATATTTGATTTTGGTCAGCCCGTCTGGCTGCACGGAGATCTGGGCAACCACAACATGCTTTCACGCGATGGCGTCACACTTACCGCACTTATTGATTGGGAAGACAGCATGAGTGGCGATCCAATTTTTGATATCGCTTTTTGGGGAACATTTTTTAGAGACCATATGCTGCATGACTTTTTAGAGGGCTACCAACAGGTCAAGCCGTTGCCGCATGATTTCTACCAGCGCTATTGGCTGTATTACCTGCGCATTGCGCTGTCCAAAACCGTTCATCGCATTCGCTTTGGCTACACCGATCGCCCTGGCCGCCCGCCGGCATCCCAGCGCATTCAAAAGGCGCTGAGCAAAATGCAAACTTTGGGCGTTTAGGACTCAATTTTAGGTACGAGCTTGCATTTTAGGGCCCCCGCAGGGGCCTCGTTACAAGTAACTTATTGACTATCGTCTTTTTTGGAACGCTTAGTAGGTCTATTGTCAGCCAAATCATCGTAATGTTGAGCAGTTTCAAGTGCAGCTTCAATTGTACGTCCAACAAATTCTCCTACTCTGGTGTCACCCAACCAATTCATAGCGCGTTCAAATCTTGAATATTTGATTACATGAGGTGAGAGTAAGTTTTGTAGCGCCTTAGGCAACGTATTGAAGGTGCTTCGTTGTTCACTATTAAGCTGATAGCGCTGGCCGGCGTCATGAGCAGCTTTAATGGTGAGCAATAACTGCAAAGTATTAATTTTGCAATGACGTTGTAAAAAAGTAATGGTATCTAAAGGCCAAACTTTGATCGTGCCATCATCTGCTCCAGAGAACAAGAACGTGCCACACGAGCTCATGCAGAAGGATGCAACACTCTCTGTATGGCCGCCATTTGTGCGGTCAAATGTTTGTGTGCAGGTCCATTGGTCATCAATGAGCTGCCAAACTTTGATGGTTGCGTCAGCTGATCCAGAGAACAAGGTGTTATTCGGGCCCATGCAGAGGGAAGTAACCCAAGCTGTATGGCCGCCACTTGTGCGGTCAAGTGTTTGTGTGCAGGTCCATTGGTCATCAATGAGCTGCCAAACTTTGATGGTTGCGTCAGCTGATCCAGAGAACAAGGTGTTATTCGGGCCCATAAAGAGAGAATAAACACTCTCTGTATGGCCGCCACTTGTGCGGTCAAGTG
>JAHFBR010000067.1 GCA_023249955.1 bacterium | reverse complement strand
TCGATCCACCCCTTTGCCCAATCCACCGACAATCAGTGTTATGGGGCGACCTTGCAGCGCAAGCTTTTCTACCGCTGCAAGCGTTGTTTGCATAACCGTCGACTTTGAATCGTTATAAAAATCGACGCCAGCAACTGTTGCGCAATATTCGAGACGGTGATGATGATCGGTCAACAGTGATTCCTGCGTCGTAGCCAAAAAATCATGCAGATACTTAAGATCAGTGCCCAAAAGATACAGCGATGAAATAACAGCAACCCAATTATGCACAAACGTAATGTCCGGCACAATGCTCATATCAAACAGACGCTCACGTATCGTCACCAGACCATCTTTGACATCTGCCTGGCAGATCCAGGAACCATCGCAGTAAAAGACTCCATAGTTGGGTCGCTTAATCATTGAAAGCAGCATGTCATCAAATACATGCGCAGTAAAAAAATATACCGATGACTTCAGTGTTTCAAGGCGGTCATTCAGCCACTGACCAGCACTGCCACGCAATATATCAGCATCAAACAACGTGTACTGGTGCTCGCGTTGAAACCGAAAGAGATTAAATTTTGCTTCAAAATACTCAAGCTCTGTTTGATGACGATCAAGATGATTGGGGTAAAAGTTGGTAAGAAGCGCAAGGTCGGGCGCAAATTTTTTGTTGAGCTCAAGCTGAAAGCTCGAAAGTTCCAGCACTGCAAGGTCGTACGCATCCTGCTGCTGAATAAGATCCAGCATGCCAACACCAACATTGCCACCAACCGCTGAATGCAAAAGATGACCGGGTTGTATGCCGTGTATCATTGCTTGTGCATACTGCACGGGCACCGCATTGATCAACTTGCCCAAAAGTTTGGTGATGGTTGTTTTGCCAAAAGAGCCGGTGATTGCAATAACCGGTTTATTAAAAAATACTGAAAAAAAATCGAGCTCGCACAAAAATTTGTCACTGTGATGCTTAAAATCATTGATGTTAACGCCAGGGCTTGCGATCACATAATCATTGCTTTTGATAAAATCGTCCAAACCAACGGTCTGAGAATCAACAATGCCAGCTTTATAAATTTTGATGATCTCTTGTTCATCCATGCCAAGAGGACGCTCGTCCCAAATATTAATTTGATAACACTCTGCTTCTGTTGCCTCATCAAGCAGCACGCCCTCCCCTGCAGGAGCAACCGTACGCGCCTTTTGCCGGTTAAGAAAAGCAAGCGCTGACTTTCCAACAATGCCAAAACCAACAATCCCGAGCTTATACATCGCATAACCTTTTGACATTTTTTAGTTTTGATGTGCCTGAATCAAGCGTTCAATAAATCCTGTTGTTGAAACGCCTGGAACGTAATCGATAATAAAAACGTCCCCGCCGTATGATGTAACAATATCGTAACCAACGATACTTTCACGCTTATAATCACCACCCTTTACCAAAACATCGGGGCGAAGATATTCAATAAGTGCCTGTGGGGTATCTTGATCAAATGCAACAACAAAATCAACAAATCCAATCGCCGACATCATGGTAGCACGATACTCAAGATTGTTGACGGGTCGACTTGGCCCCTTAAGTCGCTGAACTGAAGCATCGGTGTTTAACGCAACAACCAAAATGTCGCCCAGCTTTTTTGCCTCTTTGAGGGTATGGATGTGACCAGGATGCAAAATATCAAAGCAGCCGTTGGTCAGAATAACGCGCTTACCATCAGCGCGTTGCCAATCAAGTTCTATTTTAAGCGGCGCCCAATCGTAATAAATTTTTTCTGTCGGTTCCAGTGATCGGTCAACAATCTCATCAAGGCTTACCGCGTACGTCTTGAGGTGCGAAACGGCCACCGCAGCAGCGCGGTTTGCAACACGCAGACAGTCTTTCATGGGTAAATCATGCGCCAAGCCCAATGCAAGAAACGCAAAAACGGTATCCCCCGCTCCAGTCAGATCAAAAACTTCCAGCCGGTTGCCAGGCGATATAAACGACAGCTCGGGTGAAACAAACATGATTCCCTTTTCACCAAGCGTAATCATCAAGCCCTTGAGTGCAAGCAGCTGACATAACGCGCGCCCATTTTCTTCCATGTTTTGCTCAGCAGGCAACTGAAAAAAAGAAACCATCTGCGCAAACTCTTTTGCATTCGGCTTGATATAATCAACACCATAATACTTCTTAAAGTCGGGTCCCTTTGGGTCAACCAAAACGGTACACCCAAGATCACGCGAGCGCTTGACAACGTGAGCCATCAAAGCCGGCGTCGCAACTCCCTTTGCATAGTCTGAAACCAGAATCACACTGCCTGGACGCAACAGTGCATCAATGCGATCAATAACTTCAATGTACTCCCTGTGCATAAGCTCATTATCAGCTTCGCTATCCATACGTAATAGTTGATGATTTTTTGCCAAAAAACGTTTTTTATGAGTTGTAACCCGATCGTGTGAACGCACAATACCTGCGGTAGATACTTTAAGCTCATGCAACATCGAAATGGTACGATCACCAGCGCTATCGCTTGCACCAATAACACCTATCAACGAAACGTCGCAACCAATGTGTTTACAGTTTGCAGCAACATTTGCAGCGCCACCCAAGCACCATTCGCGTGACTCCTCTTTTAGAACAGGAACTGGCGCCTCGGGGGAAATACGCCCTACTGAACCAATAGAGTACTCATCAAGCATAATATCGCCAATGATAACAACATGTTTTGAGCCAGCGGCACGCAACCGATTGATAATCTTTTTCATACAACACTCACCACGTAATTAAGCGATCACAGAAGCAACGAATTTTCTAAAACTATTGCTGCATCCCCACGAATAAAGTAAGGTTGTAACAACACGCATTCTCTCATCAAAATTGGATCTCAAAGATACTTTATTTTGCAAATTTAGCAAAGGAGAAAAAGGAATGAAACTTCATTTTTCTTATAACCTTCCCGATCTTAATCAGTCTCTTAAAATTGCGGAACAAACGGCCGAGTTTGCCGATATTATTGGCGTTGGGTCACTACTTTTGTATAAAGAAGGCGTCAAAGCGATAAAAACATTCAAAGCCGCCTTCCCCAACAAAGATATTTTTGCCGAAGCAAAAATTAGCGAAAAAGCAGACGACGCAGTTAGCATGATGGCACAGGCCGGTGCAAAATATATTTCAGTGCTTGCCGGTGGCTTGCACAGCAGCATTAAAAAAGCCGTCGAAGCTGCAAAATCTTTTGATGCAAAAATCGCCCTCGACTTTTTGGATGCCCCCTCGCTTGGCCAATCGGCTATGGACGCCAAGGCGCTGGGTGTTCATGTGATCATTATGCACTGCGCCCCCAACAAACCTGAGGCTCTTGACCTTGACTCTGAATGGCACAACGTGCGCGATAACACCACCTTACCCATCTTTATAACCGGCAAAATCGACGAAAAAAACGTGGAACAGGTTCTCAGCCTTCGCCCCCAGGGGATCGTCATCGGCGCAGCCATCACCAAGGCGGATAACCCCGCCAGAGCCGCACATTTCTTTAAATCGCTTGCCTAACCCCCTCCCCCCAAGATTTGAAGTTTATTGACCATGAGAAAATAATTCTGCTATGCTTACAAGAGAAGAGATGCCGGATATTCAGACGTTTTGACGTTGAGGGGAAAAAAGATGAAAAAGCATGCAATTCTAGCTGGTGCCATTATCGTTGGAGCGGTGGCAATTTGCGTTATGGACAACGTTGTTTTTGCTGGATCAGCAGATCAAAAAGAGGTTGAAGAAAAGCGTGCAAAACTTAATAGTGCAAAGCTTGCTATCACTGACGTCAAAGCAAGAGTCGAATCTGCCATCAACGCCCACACCGCTGAACGCAAAGCGCTTAAAGAAAAAATCAACACGATGCGCACTGAAAGCCAAAAAAATATTCAACAAGTCCAACAAGGCGTAGCAACCGCGGTTAAAGAACTTAATATGGCGATCGAAACACTCAAAAAAAATACACCCTATGCCGACACCGCAGAGACCGATAAGCTCGTTAATGATGCAAAATCTGACGCCACAATGGTTGTGCAAATGGCCACAGGCCTGGACAATGTAAAATCACAACTACCAAAGCCGATTAGCGATTAACCATTATTTTTTCTTTTGCTTATGCTTCTTTTCAAACTGAAGCTTATACAGCTCTTCAAGCTCATGTTCTGTGGTTGCTTCATGCGCCGATTTATCCGGCCTCATGCCCATAAAGCGCGGGAAGCGCAATGCAAATCCTAAACGTTTTTCAGTCGCGCCTGCCTGGTGCAACGGCGACAGCGTAATCTCATCAGCACGCACCATGCACACAACTTTTGGCTGAACCCACACATCAGGATGCAACTCTTTAGCACATTCAACATCGTGCGACTTGCCGCCAACGCTAATCGAATCACAGCCCTTTTTGACTTCACGCCATTCTTCATCGGTCAAGCCGGTGCCGATTTTTGCAACGGTCTGATAACAATCTTTTTTCTTGTTATAAACACCAACCAACAAAGCACCAATCCCAAACGTAGCACGCTTGCCCGAACCACGATAATAACCCAAAATGACACAATCAAGCGTATCATCCAGCGACCCTGACTCTTGGCGCTTGAGCTTAATCCAGTTAAAATTTCGCTTGCCCGGCTGATAAATAGCGTCGGTGCGCTTAACCACCAGACCCTCAAGACCGAGTGAAATATTTTCTTCAAAGTAATCTTCAAGCTCTTCGGCCGTATGAATTTTGTGTTCATCGATGGGGAAAATCATGTTGTGCTTTTTGATCTCTTTATCATCACAGATATCAAGCATGGCTTTGCGACGCTGGCTGTGAGGCTTGTCCAGGTACGACTCGCCATTCAAATACAACACATCAAAAAGAAAAAGTTTTAGGGGAAAGTCTTGTACAAATTTATCAACATCATGTTTGCGCTTGCGCTTTACCGTCTCTTGAAAAGGCAAAAAGCTACCCGTGTCCACATCAATGCAAATCGCTTCGCCATCGGCAACCAGCGATTTAACATCAAGGTCAGAAAGCGCTTTGATCAGATCAGGAAACATGTGCGACATATCAATCAGATTGCGCGAAAAAAAGCGCATCACTTTGGGACGACCATTATCGATGTGCACTTGCAAACGAAAGCCATCAAGCTTTGGTTGCGCTACGCAATCGCCTAGCTTTTTGACGATGGCAGCCGCATCGGATAACCGCTCGGCCGCTGCAGGACGAATGGGAATGCCGGGCGTAATCGACATTTTCTCAACCGCTTTTACACCATCCTGCTTAAGTGTTTTGATGATGTGTCCAATATCAGCAGAGATGTTATATGCATCTTCAAGAATAGAACGAATCGATTTGTCACCTTTTTCCATCCACGAAAATGCATCCAGCAAGGTCATGTCAGAAAAGCCAAGACGCAGGTTACCATCGATAATGCGAACAATATATTTTGCAGAAAGCGGGTCGACGGCACGTAAAATTTTTAACACTTTGTTTTCACGCACATCCTGCGAACCGGTGCCTGAAACCTCTAACAGGTCATTCAAAACATGCGCAACATCGGTGACCGTGACGATATCAGAGCCACCGCGCCAATCACCCTTTTCAACCACTTTGCCTACATCGCCCAAGCGGTGCAACTGTTCCTTAACGCTGGCAGCAGATTTATCCAGCAGGGTTGCAATCACTTTGATCAGACTTTTTTCAGCAAAATTAAATTGGGTCCCAATGTAAGGAGGGTTCAGGCTCCCTAACGAAACATACGCTATAACAGCCGCTTCTTTGGGCGTCGCTTGTGCAAACAGATCGGCAAGCATCACCGTAATTTTGTTACGAGCACTCTCCTGTTCAATCTGGTCAAAAATTTCGGCAACATGTTTAAATTTCATAGGAACCCTCTGTTTGATAGTACGATTGGCCGTTAGGTCAAAACCGGCGTTGGCAGCACCGTCATGATGCTTTGGTTTTGAGCTTATACCACTCTTGCAGATTAGCAAAGTGCCGAATACCAATCCACCCACAAACAGAAGCAAGAAAGAACGCATGGTGATCATAAAAAACAGACGCGTAAACGATGGTCAATAATGTTATGGCGGTCAACGAGGCCACAAACGGCCGGCGAGTCACTTTTACTACTGCCAACCAACACAGCATAAAGCCAAGCATCAGCTGCCACGGTAAATAGTAAGAAAAGATGCCAACAGCAGTCGCAACGCCCTTGCCACCACGCAAACCCATAAAGATAGAATGCGCGTTACCCAGCAGCAAAGCTCCGGCAACGCCGTAGATTAGCATACTTTCTGGTGCGCAACAACCATACACGGCAGACAAAGCCACCATTGCGTACGCTTTAAGCGCATCAAGTAAAAATATTAGTAAGA
>JAHFBR010000066.1 GCA_023249955.1 bacterium | reverse complement strand
TGGCACATATTGCATGTAATGGCACATAGTTGCCATTGAGCGTTTGCGCATTGATGTTAAACATATTCTTTGGAGAAAATTGGCTCAAAACCGCATCAGCCCAAGCCACATTATTGGTCATCGCCGCAAAGTGTAACAACCCCTTCCCAACACCATCAACTTCACGCCCCGTTGCAGCACGGTAACGCAGAAAAATATTGGTAACCGTGACAATCAGCCCATCCAAAGCACACGGTTGATTTCTACGCTCTCTTTTGATGACACAATAACGTTGCGCAGCGTAGATCACGGGATGGCAGGCCACAATCGTGCACTCTTGTACGGTACAAGCATGTTGCTTTACAATGGCTTCAAGTTCTTTAATATGCGATTGCACGACAGGGTCAACACTATTGTCCAGCGAAAGCTGTTCCAGCAGCTCTGCAGCATCATCCTGTCCAGCATCCAACGAGCGAGCCAATGGTCTTATACGCTGCTCAGGCTCAGCACTCTTGAGCATTCGCACGCGTCCCTTTTTTGCTCGTGGCGCCGCATCTTCAGCCAGCAACGCCGCATCCTCTGCAGAATGCACGCGGGGCAATGGGCCTTGAGTAAAGATCTTGTCAATCAGCAGCTTTAAGTCACAGACAACTAAGCACACGCTTGCAGACGGTGCAGAATTTTGGACAGAGGGCGTGGGTGCTTGCATGGCATTTGCCGGCATACTTACCTGAAAAAGCACCATGACCACAGCACAACAAATTTTAAGTATCATCCGATTCCTCGTGATTTGAACATACAATTCGGTTTCTGTCTGAATACAAATAGATGCATAGTTTACTAAGAATTTCTCAGTTGTTAATAGCCCGCTTTCACATTTTACTCATTTCCGTAAACATGATAGGCTGTACCCGATGCATTTTGCCTGCCAACCGGCAGTTATGAAGGCACGTTGTGAGGGAAGCTAACGAACATTCATAACCTGAACGAAAAATTATTATGAACTCATTTCTTATTCGCCAAAAATTTTTAGACTTTTTTGCTCGTAACGGTCACACCATTGTTCCAAGCTCTTCGCTGATTCCAGCCGAAGATCCAACGCTGCTCTTTACCAACGCGGGCATGAACCAGTTCAAAGACTGTTTTCTGGGCAAAGAAAAACGCTCCTACGTTCGCGCTACCAGCTCACAAAAATGCGTACGCGCCGGCGGCAAGCACAACGACCTTGATGCCGTGGGCTTTACCGAGCGCCACCTGACTTTCTTTGAAATGTTGGGTAACTTTTCGTTCGGTGACTATTTCAAAACAGAGGCTATCGCCTACGCGTGGGAGTTCCTGACCAAAGACATGGGCCTGCCAACCGATAATTTGTATGTTTCGGTGTACAAAAATGACGACGAAGCGTACAAGCTCTGGAACGAGATGGTTGGCGTTCCTGCCAACCGCATCGTGCGTCTGGGCGAAAAGGATAATTTCTGGCAGATGGGCGATACCGGCCCCTGCGGACCATGCACCGAAATTTATGTTGATCGCGGCGCTGACCGCGGCTGCAAGCAGCCAAACTGCGCACCAGGCTGCGACTGCTCGCGCTTTACCGAAATTTGGAATTTAGTTTTTATGCAGTTCGACCGTCAAGCAAATGGCGACCTGAAGCCGCTTGCCGCCACCGGCGTTGACACCGGCATGGGTCTGGAGCGTCTGTGCATGATTGTGCAAGGCAAAGATAACGTGTACGGCACCGATCTGTTTCAAGCGTTAATTAAAGCAGTTGAAGAGCTAACCGGTAAGTCGTACGCAAAATCCGACGATAACACTAAAGCGGCCTTTCACGTTCTGGGCGACCACGTCCGTTCAAGCTCACTGCTGATTGCTGACGGCTGCACACCATCCAATGATGGCAGAGGGTATGTTCTGCGCAAAATTATTCGTCGCGCTGCCCTGTTTGCACAAAAACTTTCAGGCGACTTGACGCTATTTCCCAAACTGGCTGAAGCGCTGATCACCCAACTCGGTCCCGTTTACAAAGAGTTGGAAACAGCCAAGCCGCTGATCATCAATCTGCTGACCGGCGAAATCGAGCGCTTTAATAACAATTTGCTGCAAGGCCAAAATATTCTTGAGCGTTACATCCAAGACAATAAAAAGGCCGGCCGCTCCGAGATGACCGGCGAACAAATTTTTAAACTGTACGATACGTACGGATTTCCTCCTGAGCTGACACGCGTGTTGGCCAATGAACAAAGCCTGACGCTTGATATGCCCGGCTTTGAAGAGGAGATGAAAAAGCAACAAGATCAGTCAGGCAAAAAGGTGGCGCATACTGAACAGGAACTAATTGTTGCTGAAAACATGACCACCACATTTGTGGGCTATCAAGCAACGCAAGCAACCAGCAAAGTTACATTTGTCAGCTACTCCAACGATCATGCCTGGATCATCACCGACGAGTCGCCATTTTATGTTGAATCCGGCGGCCAGGTGAATGACACCGGCTGGGTCACCATCAACAACGTCACGTATCCGGTGATTGACCTGAAAAAAGTGGGTGAAACATTTAAACCGGCCATTGCCGTCAAGCTGAATGTCGCTGCCGCCAAGCCACAGCCAAAAACTGAAATCAAACTTGGTGACACGGCAGAATGCATGGTTGATGCAACCATCCGCGCCAACACGGTTAAAAATCACACCGCAACCCACATGCTGCAAGCGGCCCTGATTCAGGTGCTGGGCGCGCACGTCAAACAGGCCGGATCGCTGGTCTGCGACAAGTATCTGCGCTTTGATTTTGCGCATCACGAAGCGTTGACCAAAGAGCAGATTGAAGCGGTTGAAAACCTGATCAATCAAAAAATTCTGGAAAACATTCAAACCAATATTTTTAACACTAACTTGAACGATGCCAAAGCAAAAGGGGTCATCTCATTTTTTGGTGAAAAATATAATCCTGAAAACGTCCGCGTGGTTCAGATCCCGGGCTTTTCTGCTGAACTGTGTGGCGGAACGCACGCTGACCGCACCGGCATCATCGGCTGCTTTAAAATTACCAGCGATGCCGCACTTTCCAGCGGCACGCGCCGGATGTTTGCCGTTACTGGCCCTGATGCCATTCGTTTGTTCCAACAGTCGTTCGGCACCGTCAAAAAACTCAGCGAGACGTTTAAAGTTAAACAAGAAGAGGTTATTGGCGCGGTAGAAAAATTGCAGCAGCAGTATCAAGAGGCGCTCACGGCCAACAAGCAGCTCAAAAAGCAACAACTGAAAACACAAATCCCAGCCTGGCAACAACAGATGCAGATGGTCGGAACGACGCCGGTTTTGATGCTCGAACTTGAAGACGTCAGCGGCGATGAGCTCAAAGCCATCGCTCAGGAACTTGAAAAAGCAAAGCCTGGTTTTTATTTCTTGGTCAGCAAAGACAGCGCAACCAACCGCGCAAGCTTTGTGGGTTACGTGGCCAAAGGTTTTGAAAATGCGGTCTCGCTCAAAGCGCTCTCGCAATTTTTAAAAGAGACGTTTGATTGGCGCGGCGGCGGCAGCAACACGTTGATTCAAGGCGGCGGTACTATCGTGCCTGGCGTTGATGCCAAGGTTCGTGCGTGGTTGGAGAGTCAATAAGGCAATTGGTTTGTTCTTCAGGGTGGTCGGACACTCGTCCCCCGTTCGCCCTGAGTGGAGCGACTCCACTCGCTCTTCGAACTCGTTCCGCTCAGGGCGAACGGATAAAGAAGATTCGAGCACCCTGAGTAGCCCGCCGGAGCTTGTCCTGAGTTCCATCGAAGGGCGGGGATGACAAAGTGTCTTTGCGCAAGATAATTACAAATTCAAGAACATTAAAAACTCAACAGAGCCTAATTCAGCTTCAACGCATTCATCAACATTGAGTGCTTACTTTCACGTGCATAATCAAATGGCGTCTTGCCATCCACATCCTTGACGGTAACGTCAGCACCCCGAGCACGTAAAACTTTGATAATCTGAGCCCGAGTATTTTCTTGCTGAATATATTGTTTCATCTTCTCAAAACCGTCGCTGGACTCCAACGGCAAAAACTCGTCAGCGTCTTTGCCGGCAACATAATGCAACGGCGTCGCTCCAGAATAATCCTGCATATTAACCGTTTGATCAGCCTCCTCGCCCACATCAGTCAAGATCATAACCATAGCCTTATTCCCCTTTTGGCAAGCATAATGCAGTGGTATGCGCCCCTCAGCATCTCTTGTCCTGCGCGTTATTCCGTGGTCGCGGAGCTCAATTGCAAATCTATCATAGTTCGAATCACTCTGAGCACATGCAAGATAATGAAGTGGTGTTCGCTCATCGCCATCCCGTTGTGAAAGAACACGTAAAAACGTTCTCTTATCCGCATAATTTCTCCGATCAATCAATGCCCGCGCGGCTTCTATTTTTTTTAGATCAAGCGCAACATGCAATGCAGAAATTTTTAAATCACCACCGACAGCGAGTGGATTTATTGGATGGGTTTTTCGCTGCAATAAATGACATATCAATTCAGCACAATCAAAATACGCAGCAGTATGTAAAACGGTAAAACCCTCAAGCTCATGCGCACCAAAAAGCAGAAGTATATTCAGCAGGGGGACACACGTTTCCAGATCTTTACCATGGCACTGAACCAAAGATGACAAAGCTGTCAGCTTGCCGACTACCGGCAACCGACTAGCAATAAGCAAATCCCTGGATTCCGGTGAGCAGTGCTGCAATGTTGTTAGCAGAAGATCGGTATCAGCATCCTCGATTGCTTGAACGATATTTTGCTGAGCTGACGCTAACGAAAGATCCTCGCCCTCAGGAAGTGGCACAAACTTGATGAGCTCTTCACGCTCTTGTCTTGCAAGTTCATGCTGCCTTTGTTTTTCATCTCCAAGCGCAGTCGACCCCTTTGAATGCAACTTCATACGCGCTAGCGACGTTCCCAAAGACTCTTCGCGTCTTCTTTGCGGCTCTTCTGCCGATCGGCTTAATCTTTTCCTACGAGCCGCTTTGGGCGACGAATGTTCAGGTGCTGATTGATGCCTTGATTTGCGTTGCAGCTCTTCTTGCATGGCCACCAAGGCCGAAGCGAAGCCGACAATAATTAACATCACTATTAAAAACTTTAAATTTTTCATGAACCCATCCCCATGTGCATCTTATTTTACTTACCACCGGTTGTTTTAGATTCCCGAATCTGAGCAAGAGCCGCTTTCTGCTTTGGACAGTTTAGGATAAACCAGTCATAGCATTCTTTGTCGACCTGAGCGATTTTTGCCAATGCTGATCGCACTTGTGCATGTGCTGGATTAAACATAAACTTTCGGTCGAGCAGCTCCTTAATAATCATCGCAAATGAGAAGTTATCCTTTTCTTCAACCCCTGTTGCGATACCTTTTGCTGCGCCAGGGTAGGTTGCTGCAAGACCAATAATCGCATAATCAAGCGGCGAGAGTTCATCGATATCTCTACAATCTTGGTACGGATTGTCTTTAACACGTAAGAATTTTGTAACCAAATCAGTATCAGCATGCATCACTACGTAGTGCACCGGTGTTCGCCCATCCACGTCCTGCACATCAACGCGAGCACCAAGCCTTATCAGCGTATTGATCATGGGCAGACCTTTTTCGCCTTGCTCTTTAACAACGTAGTGCAAGGGGTGCGAAACATCATCAATCAGAGCCCAATTAAGCGCCAGATACTCTTGATTGTTGAAGTTCTCGAGCAAGAATTTTTTAACCTTTTTAAACTCGCCGTTATCAAGCATCCATCTAAAATTAGCCAGTTGAATCAAATACTTTTCGCTAAACTGCTGTTTGGTTGGCCTCGTTTGCTCTACAACCGTTTGTTGATCAGGTGTCAACTCAAACGGATCAGCAAACAGCACGTGCAGCGCCACGCCCAACCCCATCACCAGCACCGTCGCGACATATCTCAACACATTTTTCATAACGTTCCCCTACCCCAAATTCTGCAAACAGATTAAATCTATCATACTTAATTGTATCAATATAATTTTCTGTTAGTCAATGCATTTGAAATGTCAGAACTGCAAAAAACGCACTTTTTAAGCGTTTTTGAGCAAAATGATAGTATCGGGGTCTGCAAAGTCGGCCGTCGGGCGGCCGGTAACCCAGTTCACCGCCACCGGAAGCAGCGTGGGATCTTGGTAAAAGTGCTTTTTGTGAAAGGTCTGAGATTTATAAAAATTGGCCCAGATCGGGAACGTGGTCCCGCTGGCAAACAGCCGCTTACCCATCGGTTTGTTATCATCGCGTCCTACGTAAATCGCGGTGGTCAGCGTTGGGGTTGAACCCACAAACCAGGTGGTTGCCGCTCCGTTGGTCGAACCGGTTTTGCCAATCGATTCGCAGTCAATCCAGCCGTTGCGCGCATTGCGCTTTGCTGACAACA
>JAHFBR010000065.1 GCA_023249955.1 bacterium | reverse complement strand
TCATGATAACCGTAAAGAGATATTTTGTTGCTGCAAGCTTGGTGTTGTGCGTGAGTTCTGTTTATCCTATGAGGCGGGGCGCCCAGGGCCTCACTGCTTTGTTCAAAAACTGGAGACTGGGAAATGCTGCTGGCAAAAATCGCGTGACGCCGGCGCATGTTGTAGTGCTCGCTGGTGAACGTAAAGAATTGTCAGAGCTAGAACGCTCGGAAGTGTTGCGCAAAGATGCATTTGGTAACAGTCCGCTGCATCTTGCGGCTGCGCGGGGTGATTATGACGTAGTTAAAATATTGGTTGGCGAGCACGATGCAACGATTGCGGAGCGCAATAATGCAGGTCTGACGCCGCTTGATATTGCAGAACGCTTGGGCCATGGAGCGGTTGCAGAGTATTTACGTGCGTGCTGTGCAGATCAAGAGCCATTCTTTCCGTTGGATAAGCATCGCGACGCGTAGGGGATTGTTATAACGGCAAATTGCTGTGCTTGCGCTTGGGCAGCTTTTCAACTTTATCTCGTAGCAGCGCAAGCGCCCTGATTACCTGTTCTCGTGTCCCCGCCGGCTCAATAATCGCATCGATGTAACCATTTTCTGCAGCCACAAACGGGTTCAAAAATGCTTCATGATATTCAGCTTCAAGCTTTTGTTGCAGCGCTGCTTTTTCTTCAGCGTCAACGCCAGCCAGTGTCTTGCCATGCATAATCGTTACTGCTGCCTTGGCTCCCAGAACGGCAATCTGGGCGTTTGGCCAGGCATAATTAATATCAGCACCCAGCGCTTTGCTGCCCATCACGATGTAAGCACCGCCAAATGCCTTGCGCAAAACAATCGTTATCAAGGGCACCGTTGCCTCTGCATACGCATACAAAAGCTTGGCGCCATGCTTGATGATGCCCTGGTGTTCCTGTTCAACCCCGGGCAAATAACCAGGCGTGTCGACCAGCGTGACCACCGGGATGCCAAAGCTGTCACAGAACCGAATAAAGCGTGCGGCTTTGCATGACGCATCAATATCAATGCATCCTGCTTTAACCAGCGGCTGATTTGCCACCACGCCAATGACCGATCCCTGCATGCGAGCAAAGCCGGTTACGATGTTGCTGGCAAAGAGCGGTTGGATTTCAAAAAAAGTTTCATCATCAACCAGTGCGCCGATGACATCTTTGATGTTGTACGACTGGTTTGGATTTGTTGGTACCAGATGGGCAATATTTTTTGTTGATTCTTGTTTTTGCGTTTGTGGCGCGCCATCCAAATATGAACTGGGCAAATACTCAAGTAGCGCTTTAACATTTTCAAAACATTCTGCTTCCGTTGCGGCAATGTTGTGCGCAACGCCGGATGTGCGTGCATGCACCTGTGCGCCACCCAATTCTTCTTTGGTGATAACCTGATGAACGACCTCGGCAATTACTTGCGGACCGGTAATAAACATCTGGCTGGTTTGCTGGGTCATGAAAATAAAATCGGTCAATGCGGGCGAGTACACGGCGCCGCCAGCGCAGGGCCCAACAATAATAGAAATTTGTGGAATAACGCCGGAGTAGCGCGCGTTGCGTTTAAAAATGGCGCCATAGCCCTCCAGCGCGTGGATGCCTTCATCAATCCGTGCACCGCCAGAATCGATAATGCCAATAATCGGACAGCCGACTTTTGCCGCCATGTCCATGACCTTGCAAATTTTTTGTGCGTGCTGTTTGCCCAGCGAACCGCCCTTGATGGTAAAATCTTGCGCGTACACGGCCACGTTGCGGCCATTGATGGTGCCAAAGCCGGTGATGACGCCGTCGGTAAACAATGGAGCCTCCAGCAGCGGTGACACTGCCAGCCGGTCAAATTCGGTAAAGCTTTCTGGATCAAGTAAAAGATCTATTCGTTCGCGTGCTGTAAGTTTGCCCAGCGCCTTTTGGCGCTCGGTGCTGCTTGCTCCGCCGCCAGCCAAAGCTTTTTGATTGTGTGATTTCCATTGTTGTTCAATAGCTGTAGTCTCTGTCACTGCCGTTACCCATAACCCAGTACTTGTGTGTAAAAAAAATATGTTTTTAAGATGCCTGATTGTGCCTGCCAGGGCCACCATGCGTGGAGCCGTGTACCTTAGCTCTGCAAAAGGGCTTTACAACCATGTAGCAGGCAGTATAACATTAGTCATGATTGTTTTCAAAAGGTGGATCCACCCTTGCTCCGTTCATGCCCAATGACCATGAAAAGGCGAGCAAGCCGCGAAAAAAGGGGAGAGAATGGAACGCCCACACATGCAAAAAGAAAAAAGTCTGGCATGGTTTAAGCTTGCCGATCTTATTGCACGAGGAGAGCGTGAAAAGGCGCTCAGTGTGTTTCGGTTACTAGCTCACTCATTGCCAGATCGTGCCTATGTTTTGCAGCTGGAGGGCGACATCTTGTGGTACCTGGATGATAAAAATGCTGCCGAAAAGTATAAGCAGGCGGCATTTTTGTATCAAAAGGATAAGCGGTGGATCGATGCCATCGCCATTTACGAACATCTTTTGACCCATGACCCCCGTTCGTGCGATATTCTTGCCTCCCTTCTGATTTTTTACGCCATGTTGGACTGGCCAGAAAAATTCCAAGAACGTTATCAAATTCTGTTAGAACTTTTTCAGCAACGTGTGATTGATGAATTTCAATTAGAGAAGTGCGTCAAAGAGGTGATTGAAACAGTAAAAGCTGCTGACGACACCCCAAAAACATGGTTATTTGAAAAGGTTTCTGTGTTGGTCAAGCATCTGCCTGACAATGTCGCATCACGCCTTGCGGGGCTTTTGTAATCGTTGTTGTGGCGTGCTAGGCTGAGTATTCTTGATGTTTCCGGAAAGGGAGTGGCATGTTCAAAAAATTGCTTACAACTATTGTTCTCGTGTGCGTTTCAGCAACGGTGAATCTTGCAGCAGGCGTTATTATTATTAAAGATGGTAAGCGTTATTATTTTAACAATCAGGGCGCGCTTGAGCGCGATGCTCGTGCTGGCGAAAAATATCTTGAAATTACCGTGCCACCATCGATGCATTTGATAAGTAGTCGCGGAGGCTCGAGGGCTGCTGAAGAGCCGGGCCAGAAGCCTGCTCCAGTACCACAATCAGCAGAAGATCAATTGGCCGAGATTCATGACGCTATTCATGACATGATCGCCATGATTGATGCAAGCTTGGCAGAGAACCCACTGAACGAAGATGGTGGTGCTCTTGAAGCGCTTGAGCAAGAAGGCGTGTTAGAAGATGACCAACAACACGATAATCACAGTTCGCAGGAGCCCGTCCACGAAGAACCGCAGGCGCCACAGCGAGCTTTGTGGTACCAACAACTGTATGACGCATGCGCCTGCAACGGCGGAACCATCGCGGTTGGCGTTGCTACCTTTGCAGCGGGCTTCGGTCTACGCGTTATCTTAGGATAATGAACGCTTCCCCACAGACATAAATGTTGATACTTATTTGTTACATGAAAGATAAACCATGTTAAAAAAAATAGCGTGTTTAAGTTTTGTTGTGCTCGGTTTGGTTTTTTCAGCGTCCCTGCAGGCTGCAAAATATCAAAAAACAGTACACGGTGAAGAGATTCGTGAGGTTCTAGTATACCCATTTTACGTAGGTTTTGGTACAGAACAGATGGGCTCCCTTGCTGTTTCCCACCCCCACCCTGTGCGCAGTGGCGACGAAAAAGATGGCGTGGTCTTTGTTGTTCCCCCTGGCGGTCTTTTTGGTGAAGCGTTGCACTTCGACTGTAATATGGAGCAGCTGGATGGTTATGGCGAAAAGGTCGATGACCCCTATGCCGAAGAAAAAATCGTTGAGGCGTTGGTTGAAGACCTACGCAAAGGCGCTCGCAATTGCGTTCGCAATGGCATTGCTGCTCACAAGTTTAAAAGGATTAGGGGGCTTTTGAGTGATGCTGGTTTGGCGGTATTTGGTAAAATTGTGGGAGAGGCGTGCGCGCGTTATGACGTTGAAAAACAAGCCCTCAGACGTTGTGAGGGGTTAGGAGCCCGTTTTGATGGTCTTTCGCGAGCGTTCCATCTGAGAGAAGTTGCATATGGGGCCGGCAGTGCGATTGTTCTTTGGGGCATTTACGAAGCTTTGTATTACGGCTTGACCAGCTAGTGCGGTGTTTAAGCAAGCATTGATATGATTCAGGGCCGATCACGCCCCCTCACCTAATTATGGGTTGACATGCAACCTACAATCTATAAAATTCTGCTTATAAAAAGCGGGTAGATTTTGTAGGGAGCAAAAAAAGAGGAAAGGGCTATTGTTACGTATTCCCCCACAGACATAAATGTTGATACTTATTTGTTACATGAAAGATAAACCATGTTAAGAAAAATAGCGTGTTTAAGCTTTGTCGTGCTTAGTTTGATATTTGCTGCGCCGCTACAGGCTGCAAAAAAAAGCCTTCCAAAAGCTGCGCAGGGAAAAGTAACTGCGATTCACAAAGGGCGCCCATGTTATTTGGGTGACGATGGAAAGTGGCGATATTTTAATAACCATGCAATCAAGAATCAGGAAGTTTTTGAGGCGATTCAAGCCGTCCACGCACAAATTAGGGAGCGTGCTGAGCAAGCGGATGAAGAAGAGCTTGCAGGCAGTTCAGTGGCACTCTCTTCGAGTGGCTCCGAAGAGGATGCTGGCGAAGAAGCATCAAGCGAGTTGTCATTTGATCCCCGTGATACCGATGTTTGGGTGCGACCAGCAAAGCGTGATGGTACTGCTAAACCCGGTGTGATCTACGTTGTTTTTGCTGGCGAAGATCAAGCCGATTTTACACAACCAGATGTGTATTATTTTGACCGCAACATGGAACTGTTTGATGCTAAGGGCAACGTTGTCGAAGACGCTGATTTGCATCACAATGCTGAAGAAAAAATCATTCAGGCATTACTTCAAAGCCTGCGCGATAGCGTTGTCTCTGAAGAGTTTGAAAATGTTGATGCGCTTTTAACTGCAGATGGATCAAAGATATTTGATGAAATTGTACAAGAGGCGCGCAAGCGTTATGACGTTGAAAAACAAGCTCTTGAGCTTGTCGGATCGCAGCCTGAAGGTTCTGATAATCAACCTGAAGCTCCTGCAAAACCTGCCAGACGTTGTGAGTGGTTAAGAGCCCGATTTGATGGTCTTTCACCAGAAAACAAAGCTACCGTAATCGCTACTGGCAGTGCGGTAGTTATTTTTGGCCTTTACCAAGCTGCGAGTTATGGCCTGAGTTGCTGGTGCTAGAGAGGTGCCGGGGTAGTGTTTATTGATTGACAGAATGACGAGCCCGTTCGCCCTGAGCGAAATGACACGAAGTGTCATGAAGTCGAATGGGTACGAACGCGAAACGAAACAAAAGTAAAACGTCTAAAAAAATATATGGGTTCGTACCCATTCGACTTCGCTCGTTCTTCGAACTCGCTTCGCTCAGGGCGAACGGTTTATCAACCGTGCATGGTGAGCTCTGTCGAACCACGCTCAGGGCGAACGGGGGACGAATGCCTGAATACCCTGAGGGGAACAGCATACAATGCTGCGTAGTCGAACGAATCGGGGCGAACTGAAAGAACAGCATGTTATGCACAAGAGTTGCTTTGATAGTCATGCTGAGTTACGTGTGCCCAGCTCCACTGAACGCAGTGGGCGCAGTATATGTTAAACGCATCACTGAGTTCCGCTATATTCCAACCGGGCAGCTCTTTTTTACCGATATTGCCGGAAGAATACGCAAAAATAACAACACGTATCTGCGCAAAAATACGCGCTTGATCCACCGCTTAAAAGTTGAGCTAGCGCGTATCTTGCCCACCGGCGCAGACAGCGAAATAATCACGCTGATTTTCCAGATTCCACCACCTGCGCCAGAAGTTGATGATGACGATGCAGGCTTTGATGGCGGGGGTAGTGGAGACGACGCTGGGGATAGGGGGCCTGAGCCAGCCCTTCTTCAGCGGATTGATAAGCTGGCTCTACGGATAGATCTTGAGATTCTGCTTGCGCGCATAGATGAAGAAATTGCTTGGGTTGAGAGACGGCAACGGGAGTGGAACCTGAGGTGGGGGCGTTAGGGGCGACCCCTCGATACATTTTTCGAAGCGAAAAAAACTCGGGGCGAGCGGGTTTTTTCTCCGTTCGTGGTGCCTGCGCGCCATAGCCACCTGGGCGACGGCGGGAGTGATCACGTAGTGATCGTATCGAACCACCCCCTAAAAACACCCTAAACCCCCACTTTTTATATAAAAACAGCCAATAAACAAAAAGACAAAGCCCTGGCTATTTCCATTTGACATTAAATATGGGTGGGGGTAGAATTAAGAGAAGCTACAGAGTAAATGGCTGTAGCAGAGGTAAATGTAGGTTACCACATGCCGAAGATGGGGATGTGGAGGTTATGTCTAATAACATGGAGGTTATAATCATGTTAAAGAAATCATTATTGTTAGCGCTGCTTTCAGGCGCAATCTTTTTTGGCGATGTCGCTGCAATGCAGGTTCGCTTTCGTGGACATCTTTATGAACTTGAA
>JAHFBR010000064.1 GCA_023249955.1 bacterium | reverse complement strand
TGTAAAGGCCAGAACGCCGTAGCGCGAATTCAGGCCGTGCGTTGGATACAAGCCAACCAGATTACAAAATGATGCAGGTGACCGGACCGAGCCGCCCGTTTCAGTACCCAAGGCAAAGGGTACAAGTCCTGCGGCTACCGCTGCACCGGGGCCAGCGCTTGAGCCACCCGGAACACGCGTAAGATCCCACGGATTTTTGGTGGGGCCGTAGGCAGAAAACTCTCCTGAGCCGCCCATGGCAAATTCATCCATGTTGCCGCGACCAACGATGACGGCGCCAGCGCTTTTGAGGCGGCTGGTGACGGTGGCATCGTACGTTGCATGGTAGTTTGAAAGAATTTTTGAGCCGGCTGAGGTGATGCGATCTTGGTTGCAAATGTTATCTTTTATAATGCAGGGGATGCCGGCAAGGGGGCCGGATGAAGTTTGTTCTGTTTTTAACGCATCATCAAAGGTTTGGATAACGGCGTTGAGTGATGGATTGTGGCGCGCAATGCGCTTGCCATAAAAATCGAGCACATCGCGCAGTGAAATCTCTTTGCGTGCAAGCTTTTCTTTGAGCTCTTTGATGGTGATAAACGGGTTCATGGTGCTATTTTTCGTCTAAAATTTTTGGAACGGCAAAATAATGTTCATCAAGTTCTGGTGCTTGAGCCAACATGACTTCGGCGTCAGATTTTTGGACAACATCGTCACGAAAGATGTTAATGTTGCGGACGTGTGCCGCCTGCGGGGTGAGCTGAACTTGTTGCAACTGATCGACGTAAGCAAGAATTGCTTTGATCTGTTCTGTAAAAAGTTCCAGCTCGTTATCTTCAAGCTTGAGTGCTGACAGGTGAGCGATTTTTAAGAGCTCATCTTTGGTGAATTGTGACATAGTGTCC
This sequence comes from bacterium, assembly GCA_023249955.1. Lineage (GTDB taxonomy): Bacteria > Babelota > Babeliae > Babelales > RVW-14 > JAHFBR01. Next base: position 5,639 of record JAHFBR010000064.1, on the reverse strand, counting down.
TTAAATCTTGCGCTTTATCCACTTCTTACTCTTGATGCGGTACAAAAATATGAGCCCCATGATGCCGGTCGTGACGTAAAATGAGCCGTATACCAAAATGAATTTAACGGCGTTGCTGATGGTGGTTAGGTTGCTGAGGTAGTACGAAACGGGCAAAAAGAAAAGTGAGCATACCAAAACACGCACCCACATGACGGTTCTTACGTCGCCTGCGCCGCGAAGCGCGCCGGCCAGCACCACTTGGGTAAAGTCAAAGAATACCAGAAGACTGATGGCAGGTAAAACGCTGGCTGCAAAGAGGGTAAATTTGTTGTTTGGGTCAAAATGGCTGATAAAGTAGCTGGCGTTAAAGCAGAGGATCAGCAGGGCTGGTATAACCGTGGCACAGGTCAGGTAATAGATCTTTTTGATATTGGTCTTGGCGCCTTCATAATCATGAGCTCCCAGTGCATTACTGACCAGGAAAGTGATGACGCCGGCTGAGGCCATGACGGGCAGAAAGGCAAAGCGTTCAAGGTTTTTGACTACGTCGTAGGTGGCGATGGAGTATTTACCCATGCCGGCCAGGGTTTTGGAAAGCCAGACGTATGAGAGGGCGATGGTGCTTTTATCAATGATAATGGGCCAACTGAGCTGCAACAGGTGAAGCGAGCGGGTAATGCTGAAGATTGAAAAGAAGACGTGCGAAAAGTATTTTTTGTAATCAGGGTTGAGCAGAATGTAGGCCAGTGCAGTGCCGGACATGACGCCGTATTGAACGATGGTGGCAACGGCCGACCCCATCAGGCCCATTTGAGGAAAGCCAAGTTTGCCTAGCACCAGGGTATAATCAACAATGATAAATGACGCGATGCCGATCAGATTGAGCAGCATGGGGATGCGTGTGTTTTTTACTGCGCGCATAAAGCCGAGCAGGCCCAGCGTGACAAAGATCAGCAATACGCCCAGGGATTTGAGCTGGAGGAACGGTGTACCAAAGCGAACCATTGCCTCGGGCACGCCGAGCCAGCGATAAATGTTGCTGGCGGCAAAGAAGATAATCACAAATTGTGTAAAGCCCAAAATAAACGTTGTCCAAAAGGTGTCCCCAAGGCCCTCGCCACACTTTTTATAATCTTCGGCGCCGTTGTGGCGGCCGATGATTGCAATCGATGCCACCGGAATTGCCTCTGCAATTTTAATGAGTGTGTGCAAAAAATTGGTGCCCATGCCCAGCGCACCGTAAATGGTGGTGGAGCCCAAACGTGATATGATCCACGCATCGATCATGGGCGGCAGCGAGATAAGAATGGTTGCGGACACAAGCTCTGGGAGCCAGTACGCAAGAATGTTTCTCGTTGATTCGCCCGATGTGTTGAGCCCCAAAAATTTTTTTATGACATGTTTCATGCTGCAACCCTTGATTTCATGCCCCAACTGTTATTTTCATTAATGTGTAGTGCGATGCCATAGCCTTACACATTAACAAAAAATGTAAAGCAGAAATCAAGCGTGTTTTAAACGCCCGGCAACGCTTGGTAGCGTGCTGCCGATGGTGGTGGAATATCAATAATGTTTGCTAGTGTTGGTGCGAGTTGCGGCGTCCAAACCTTGCGATAGATCTGTTTTTTTTCAATATTTCCTGCTTGGTATAAGATCAGCGGGACGTGCGTGTCATAATCGTAGGGCGAGCGATGTGCGGCTCCTGTTTGGTGTTTGGTGATGGCGCAATAAGGATGCGGCATACAAATCAGATCGCCCGATCGTGCGGGGTGGCACTGGTTTTTGAATAGGTGTTCAATTTCATGCCGACCGTAATGCGTGGTGAGCAGCTCCTCTTTGGTCCATACTTTTTTAAAGCCGGGTTGCTGCATCAAAAATGATTGTAAATCGCGCAGGATGGTGGTGCGTTGCTCGGCGGGAATGGTGTGATTATTCAGATAAAACTGATTTGCTTTAAAGTAGGCAACCGCTTTTTTAAGGCCATACTTTTCTTCAATGTGTACATTCATGGTTTTCATAAATGGTTTTACAACGGTGCGGCGTGCAAGATCAAATCCCTGCTTGTGCACCAGTTCGGGGATGGGCGCAACGCCATGATCAGCGGTAAGTACGAACAGTGTCTTTTTAGCACCAGCTTTTTTTTGGCAGAACTGCATAAAGTCGCCGAGTTGTTGGTCAAGATGATACATCATATCAATAATTTCTCGGCTGTGTGGGCCGTATTCGTGACCGAGCATGTCAAGACTAGAAAATGTGCCGTTGGTATGTTGCGTGAAATGGTGGTTCAGGCATGAGCGTGCCAGATCGAGCACCATTTTGTTGGCGCGTGGTGTGCGCAAAAAAACGGAGGCGTCATTTTCATTTTCAAAATCGTCGTCATCATTGTCGTCGTAGTCTCCATTTTTTGCTTTGATGGGCAGAATGCCGTCGGACATCTCGCTATCGCGTGATGCATGACTGCGGTCATCAATCAGAAAAAAATTGTAAGCTGCGTGATTGCGGGGATAGCGCAGCTGCCATTTGACCACTTTTTCTTTGGAGAAATCATATTTTTTGTTAAAAGATTCTACCCAGGATGGCAGGGCGGGGAAGTAAGCTTTGCTTGAAGTAAAGCGGCCGAGTGATGAATCAAACCAAATTGGTTTGCCGTTTCTGCCGGCCATGGCGATGGCTGAGCGTGCCTTAAGCGAAATGGAGTAAACGGCGTTGGTTTGTGGTGTTTTTGATGATTCGATCAGGCTATCAGAAAGTGTGTCGATTTTGATTTGCTGGCTTGAGCGTCCTGGCACCTGATCGGATGCATGATCAAGTACCGCTGTGTCTGGTGATGGGTCCTCACTAAAGGTAATTTTTTTACCATTTTGATCGAGCCACCCGTTCAGAATGATACCATGATCGTACACGATGGTGCCGGTGCTTAAGGTAGTGTGCCCTGGCGCGGTTGAGGGCGATCCGTGGGGATGATGTGCATTTTCATAACAGTGGCCCCTTTGGCAAAATGTTTTGAAGCCGCTGGTAAAATGGGGGCAGAGTTTGTTGAAATAATGGTGCGCGCATTGATCAATTACCATGACGACAACAAGAGACGGTTTTTGTGGTGCTTTTGCGTGAAGGGGGATGGCGAGACACAAAATGGTTAGAAAATTTAGAGCGCGAAACATCATACATGCTCCTCAAGTGATTCGGGAAGATGGCTAAACATCGAGGCCGAAGGCTGCGGGATGCGCAAGATGCGTGCAAGGGTGATGGGGACTTGTGGAATCCATACCCGCTTGGTGACGGTCTTTTTTTCAAAGCGGCCCTTTTGATACAGCACCAACGGTACGTGCAAATCATACTCGTATGGGCTGAGGTGTGAGGTGCCGGCATCATAGTTGGTGAGCAAGCAGTAGGGTTGCGGCATACAAATGAGGTCGCCGCTGCGGTGGTGGTAGAGCTGCATTTTATAAAAGTTTTCGCGTTGCGTTGGTGCAAAGGTAAGTCGCTCGAGCTCGTCAGACTCCCAGACCCGCTTGATGCCCTTTTGGCGGTGCAAGAATGTTTTCAGATCGGTGATAATGGCGGCGCGTGTTGGCGCATCGCATATTGCAAGTGCCTCTTTGTTCAGCACAAAAAATGTTGGTTCAAACGCTTTGACCATCTCATCAATATTATATTTTTGTTTGATCTGTGTGTTCATGGTTTGCATCAGCGGTTTTGCCAGCACGCGGCGGGCAATGGTGATGCCGCGCTTGTTGGCAATTTCTGGAATGGGTGGAATGCCGTGATCAGCGGTCAGGATAAACAGGCAGTTATTTTCGCCCACGCGTCGGCGTACAAAATCCATAAACTCTTTGATCTGCTTATCCAAGTGATAAATGGTGTCGATGGCTTCGAGTGAATCCGGTCCATAAAAGTGGCCGACCAGATCAAGATTGCTTAAGCTCAGCCACAGTAACATGCGATCGGATGCCTGGGTAAAGTTCTGGTCAACGCAGACTTTTGCAAGTTCAACCAGCGCTTTGCCGGCGTTGGGCGTTTTGAGGTACATTTCGTACGGTGCTGCTGCTGCGTGATCGATAGCAATGTTTTTGTTACCAGCTATGCTGAATTTGTAACCGGCATGATCGTAGTTGGTGATATCAGGAAACTGATACGCCACGCTTTTTTTTGAGTACATTCTTTCCCAGGCCACATGGGTTTTTTCTGAAATCTTGTGCTCTTGGTTAAAGCGTGTGACCCATTCCGGCAGCCGGGTAAAATATTTTTTGCTTGAGGTAAAATTGCCCGCTATTGGATCAAACCAAATTGCTTTGCCCAGGCGATTGGCGGTAGCAATGGCGGGATGTGATTTGAGCGAGAGCGCAAAAACTTTGTGATGGCTGTTGGGTGCTGCGCTGAAGATGAACTGATCAGAGAGTCCGTCGACCATGGTGTTGTGGCATGATTTTCCATCAGGGCACGATTGTGGGCCGGTTGCGAGGGTTGCTGCTTCGGGCGATGCGTCAAGGTCGTAACATACTTTTTTATAATGGTGATCGATCCACTGGTTCAAAATGCCGCCATGATCTTTGGGCAGCGATCCAGTGCTGAGCGCGTGGTGCCCGGTGGTGGTTTCCGGCGTTCCGTGTGCGTGATACGCATTGGTGTAAACAATGCCGTTGGTTAAAAGCTCTTTCAGGCCGTAGTGGAAGTGTTTTTTGAGTTTGGGTAGGTAGTGGTAGGCAAATTGATCGATAATAATAACGGCAACCAGCTTTGGTTGTCGGGGTGTTTTTGCTGTAACAAAAGTAGAAGAGCCGAGCATGAAAGTGCTTGCAATAAGCAGAGATAGTGCACGAAATTTTTTGTTCATGGTACATTCCTTATAAGGTATCATTTCTAACATAAAGACCGTATCACATTGGCTCAGTTGAGCAAACGATCTGGGAGATTTGGCATGATCAGAACGATGCGCAGCATGTTTTTGGTGATAATTTTTTGCGGTGTGCATTTTTTGCATGCGCTTGAGGTGACCATTTTGAGTACTCCGCAAAAAAGCGCTTTAGGAAAAAATATTCAAGTGGCGTTTGCACTCAGCAGTCAGGAACTTGGTTTTTTGAAGCATACGTTGCAGTTTTCTGTTGATCGTGATGACATGGTGCTGACGGCGTGGAACAGCGCCATGCAGGCGCAGGATGTTTTTGTGCCGGCATTTAAAAAGAGTATCAAAGTGGTAACGCAATCATCGCAAGGCGTGCTTTTGTTTGATAGTGGTGCAAAAAGTGGCGAGCAGCGCTTTGCGTGTTTGCAGCAGGCGTCGCTGACGGTTTCGTGCCTGGTGGTGCGCAAAGATGGGTCTATAAAACCGTTTCTGACCGTGATACCGTTAAGGAAACAGGGGCGTGCGCGCAAGCCGCGTGAAGGTAGTGCACTGGCGGTGTCGCAGATAGAGTCAGGAGAGATTAAGACCATTCCTGGGATTGAGGTTCCCAATTTTGATAAAGATTTTGAGTTTATCAATCAGCTTCATGTGCTGTGGTTGCGCTTGAGTGATTTTTGCATGGATGTGTTGCAACGCATGAGCAGTGTGTGGTGGATGTTGGGGATGCTGGTGCTGTTTGCACTCTTGACGTTGAGAGGGCGTTATCGATTCTTGCGTTTTGTAGTGCCGGTGCGTGGCTGGTGGGCGCTGGAGA
>JAHFBR010000063.1 GCA_023249955.1 bacterium | reverse complement strand
TGGCACACCAATACCATGCTGAGCAAGCGTTTGAGCCAGGAGATGTTTATCAAGACAGGTTTGAATAAATTGTTTACGCGGCAATAGAACAACAACGCCATACCGTTCAAGATCAAGCGACTGCTCAAGCTCCCCATCAACCAGCGGAATAAAGACATCAACGCCCTCTTGCTGACAAATATTTTGTAGTGCGGGCAAAAATTCGGCTGATGCGCCAGCTGGAATAACAAAACCCTTGTCTGCCAAAAAAAGACCGACCGCATGCGGATCCATATCAGCGGCAAGCACGCGATAGCCGTGCGATTTTAGCAGGTTAATTAAAAATGGAAGTGCGGCACCACCGGCTCCAGTCAGTAAAACCGTCTTTGCAAGTTTTTGTGTCACTTTACGTCTTCCCAAGTAATCCAATGGTCTTCAGGAATATCGTGCTGGACAACCATGCCCACCAAAGCTTCAAGGTTTGTTGGTGATATGCCAAGTCCGGGACGTTTGATACACAAGTCATCGGCAGAAATAACCTGTCCAGCCTTAATATTGCGAGTAACATGCACACTGCGACGCCCCTTTTGAAACATCTCTTGTTCCTCAAGAGCTGGCCCATGCTTAATACCATCGCCCATTGCAGCTTCGATATCTCTAATTTTTTGTATCATGGCCTTGAGCTCATGGGGCTCAATAGCAAAAAAGTGATCCGGACCTTGCTGCTGACGGCTCAATGTAAAATGCTTTTCAATCATGCAAGCCCCCCAAACAACTGAAGCCAGCGCAATATGATCGCCAACGGTGTGATCGGAATAACCCACCGGAACACCAAAGGCCTGCTGCATGGTTTTTATCGCCTTGAGATTTGCAAGCTGCGCCGGCGCAGGATAAAGCGATGTACACTGCAAAAGAAAAATTTCGTTGTTACCAACAAGCCGACACACTTGAAGAGCACGCTCGATATCGGCATAATCAGCCATGCCAGTAGATAAAATTATTGGTTTTTTTAAAGCAGCCATGTAACGAATAATAGTTGTATCTGGCAAATCAAACGAGGCCAACTTGAATGCTGGCAAACCTAGCTGATGCAACTGATCAATCGCTTCACGATCACACGGCGACGTTAAAAATGTTATATTACAAGCCTTGGCATACGCCATCAGGTCAGCGTGCCATTCGCGATTTATCTCAACAGATTTGATCAAATCATACGTTGATGTTGCAATCTTTTTTTCAAGCAAATATGAAAATGCGGGCGTAAACTTTGAATAATGATGTTTTGCTTTAAATGCCTGAAATTTTACTGCATCAGCACCAGCTTGCGCTGCAGCCTCAATAAGCCGCTTTGCAGTTTCAAAATCATTATTATGATTTGACCCAGCCTCCGCAATGATATAGCATGGCTTGCCAAAACCAACCGCTCGATTGCCAATATTAATAGTTTGAAGGTTCATACAACATCACATGATAAAAATTATTGTTAATCTGTTTTTTTTCAACATTTTGATACCGCGCTTTTTCAAAGCTTTTTAGCGACGCAATGTTATGCTCTTTAATGTATGCAATCACGCGCTTAATGCCAGAACGTTGTAATGCATAAGCCGTTGCTTGCTGAATAATATCTTTGCCAAGCCCTTTACCACGCCAAGCCTCAATAAGGTGAATGGTCATAATATATGCTTCAGCCGAATCCAAATCGAAGCGTACGTAACCCATAAAATCGTTATGTACACTTTTAAGCACATAAAACAACGTATCACCATCGGCCAATTTATGGTCGAACCACACTAAATGCCCTTCCCACTCGATTGCCTCAGCATTAATAGAATTTTTGCGCACTAATGGATCATTGGAAAGATCAAAAATATTTTTTGCATCTGATTTGCATGCAGGCACCACATAAAAACGACCAGCATTGATCTGACTTTCAAGCATACGCACATAGGCAACATCACGCTCAAAATCACGCAAACTGTCCTGGAAATCATGCACCGTTTCAAGCGTCAACATACCATCAGATGGATAGAGCGCAACAATATCTTTGAGCTTAAATGAAGCGTGACCAAGATGATCATGCTGATCGTACATGCCCTGCCAATCACCATCGGTAAGATGAAACATGCGTGGCTTGAGAGCAAGAAACTTTTTGATATAAGCTATTTGATCAATCTTTTGCGCATTGGCAGCACAAATTGCATGACCAGCATCAAAACAAAAGCCAATGCCTGTTTCTTGCATAATAAAATCTATCTCTTCTGGCGCGTAACCGTTGCACACAAGGCCACCGGGTACTATGTATGGCTTGTTTTCAATAACCATGCGACTATCAAAAAAGAGTTTTAACTGTCGCACCGTCTCTTCTGTTTTACCACCAATCCCTGGATGAAAAATGACAAATGTAGCGTCCACAAGATCAGCGAGTTGCAGGGTCTCGTGAACCAATATTTTATTATTTTCAAAGCAGTTACTGTCTGCCAGATTCATTTTTTGTGCAAAATGCGGTGCATGAATAACAAAGGGCACTTTAAGCAAATCTTTTACCTGCGCCCAGATTTGTGCATATTCAACAAAAGAACCTGGTACGGCCGTAAGTTCAATGTACTGATACACGCCCTTTTCATAAAGACGCACCGCTTCGGCAACATAGTTTTTGTTGGTTGACCATAATTTAAGACCAATCTGTATCATACCGTCACTCCTCACCGAATCTTAAATAATGCTTCCAGCGGCTTGCACTGCAGCCGGTGTTCTAGCGAACTACTCTCAACGGCGTTTTTGATAATCGCAAACACCTCGTCATATGTATTGAGAAGACGCTGAATATCTTGCTCAGAATGCGCATAATTTATGTTGTGCGTGCCCAGGGTCAGAATGCCTCGCGCAAACAGTTCTTGCATCAAGAGCGTTTTAATGTGAAGAGCAGGATATGAAACGACATCTTTAATCGATAAAAACGTCCAGCTTGGATGGCCACTAATCGAAAAAATATAGCCTAAGTCGTGCTTGGTAATTAAGTTCTGCACGCCTTGCATCACCGCTGAACCTCGCTCTGCAATCGTTTGCAACACCGGCTCCCGCTGTATTTTAGTAAGCACAGCAAGGGTTGCAGCAAGCGAAAGAGTCTCTCCTCCAAAGGTAAATGAAAAGAAAATCTCTTCGCACAACTGCATAATATTTCCAGCGCCTACAAGGGCCGAAATGGGATGCCCATTGGCCATGCCCTTGCCAAACGTTGCAAGATCAGGCGTTACACCAAAAAGTTGTTGTGCTCCACCAGGAGCAAAACGAAAGCCGGTAACAATCTCATCAAAAATCAGGACTGCTCCGTGACGATGTGTAAGCTCTTTTACCCCCTCCAGAAATCCTGATTGTGGGTAGACGCTGTTCATTGGCTCCAAAATCACCGCAGCAACCTGTGATAGGTGCTCGTTAAAAATCTGATTGAGCGATTCAAGATCGTTGTACCGAAATTTATGCGTCAAGGCCCGAGTGCTTTCTGGCACTCCTGTATTGCGCGAAGTCGAGCCAATGTACCAATCCTGCCAGCCATGATAGCCACACACCGCAACATGGTCACGACCGGTATAAGCTCGTGCCAGGCGAATTGCAGCAGCAGTGGCATCCGATCCATTTTTGCCAAAACGGACCATTTCGGCACAAGGCACCATCTCTTTGATTTTTTCTGCGACGGTAATTTCTATAGGATGCGGCAGAGAAAATAAAACTCCATCTTCCAATTGTGCCTTAACCGCCACAGTCACGTCAGGATCATTATACCCCAACGTAATTGCAGCAAGCCCATTGATAAAATCAATGTACTCATTACCATCAACATCCCACACGCGGCTGCCTTTGCCGCGTGCAATATAAAATGGCGAAACACCAAACGGGTATTGCGTTTTGCTTTTGCTGAACGTTTGCGTTCCAAGCGGAATTGCTTTAAGCGCCCGCTCAAGAAGCGCTTCGGACCATGCGTAGCGCTCAGACATGACTGCCCCCGTTCAAAAACTTTGCGTCCGCCTCGAGCGATTTTTTTAAGCCTTCATTGCGCTCAAAACGTTTATTCAGATCTTGTAACACAGGATGCTGCCTTAAAAAACTCAGTATGTCGTGCATAACAAAATCGGGCTTTTTGGTGTAAAGTTTTTGGTAAATAGTCGACACAAATTGATAATCTTCCGGCTCATCAACCGTCCAACGCATTGCAGACAGGTCTTGCGAATGCTTAACGTTGCCGCATACAAAACTGTTTTCTGGATCACTAAAAAAGGGCGTCACATGCTCGGTATGCGATGGTAAAACCGCCTCGTTCCAAGCTCGCTCCAATGCCTCAAAAGAAAAGACCTCAACATCAAGCCCATCGGGAAATGTTGGTGGATGCACATTTGAAACATAGTCGTACAAACCGGCTTTAAAAAAATCTACAACACTATCAATCACGTAGTGGTCAACCAAGGGGCAATCGCCCGTCAATCGCACAATAATATCGGCTTTGTAGTGCCGCGCCGCTTGGTAAAAACGATCCAAAACATTTTCAAGATCTCCACGGATGCATGCGATAGCATTATCTGCGCATGTTTTTGCAACAATGTCATCTGATGGGTGCTGACTGGTTGCAACAACAACCGTTTTAATATTTTTTGCTCGCCTGATGCGCTCAATCTGCTGCACCAGCATCGGCTTACCAGCAAGTGGCAACAGTACTTTGCCAGGCAACCTGGTTGACGAGTAACGTGCTTGAACAAGAGCAAGAACCATTTTCGGACTCCTTTAACGTAAGTTCCACTGGGATGGGTTGAGTATTTTTTCATCTTGTAAAGCAAACGGTGCATAGTCAAATGCGGCATTCATAGACTTATAAGAGGCAACAACAAGTTCGTCAAGGTGTTGAACCGATCGAACCCCCACAATCACACAATCAATATCAGGTTGTTGAAGTACAAAGTGCATCGACGCTTGAATAGGTGAAACGTCAAACACACGCAGCACGGCATGATAATGCTGTAGTCGTTGCCGTGCAGATACCAATGATCCTGTCAGCAACGCTGGGTCTTTTAAAAGCAAACCCTGCAAAAAAACAGATCGGGCATGAATTTCAACGCCACGTTGTTTTAATGTTTTAAGATGCCCTGTTGCAAGCAAGCGCTGATCAAAAACACTGATGGGAAGCTGAATGAGATCAAAGTCATAGCGAGCCAGCAAAGCATCAATCTGTGCAGCAGTATAAATCGAGGCACCAATTTTTTTTATCAGCCCTTGTTGCTTGAGTTGCAGCATGCGCTCCCACAACAACTCTGATCCTTCGCGCAAAAGATCGTCGGCACGATGGATCAAGAGACCATAAACAGACGATTGTTTAAGTTTTGTCAGCGATTGCAAAAATACGCGCTCAAGCGCATCAGCATCACCTTGAGTGATAACATCACTAAAAAATGGCGTCTTGGTAACTATTTTAAATTCATGATTGCTTGGTAAACAATTACCCAGAGCCTCTTCGCTCGATCCATACAGAGCAGCAGTATCAATAACATCGATATTTTTTTGAGCTGCGTACTCAAGTATTTTCTCAACCATGGGCTGCGCCACTTTATCGCGCTCAGCAGAAATGCCGTATTCTAAACCAAATTGTACCGTGCCTAAACCAAGCTTCATTGCACCACTTCTTTGATAACGCTCACGATATGATTAATATCTCTGGTCGACAGATCGTAATACAGAGGCAGCGAGATCGCACGTTGATAATACGCTTCAGCGTGGGGATAATCACCAAGCTTGAATCCGCGACCTTGATAAAAGGGCTGTGTATGCACCGGAATATAATGGACCTGCACATGTATGCCACGATCTTTGAGTGCTGCAAAAATTTCTTTTTTTGAACGTTTCACGACGTCAAAATTTATCAACAACGGACAAAGATGAAATGCCGCCTTTGAATATGACTCTTCTTCCAGCAGGCTAAAACGTTGGTCACCGGCAAACAGCGCACGATAACGCTCAACAAGCGCTCGGCGATGTTGCACAAAACAGTCCAAGCGCTTGAGCTGCGATAAGCCCAAGGCTGCCTGCATATCAGTCATACGATAATTAAATCCTAGAAGATGCGCTTGGTAGTACCACGGACCATCGTTTTGCAACATGCGAGCCGGATCTCTGGTAACCCCAATGGTACGCAAGGTCAGGAGTTTTTCGTATAGATCTTTATTGTTGGTCATGATGGCACCACCCTCTCCGGTGGTCATCGTCTTGACTGGATGAAACGAGAAGATCGCCATATCTGAATAGGCACAGGAACCGACTTTGACCCCTTTGTATTCCGAGCCGATAGCATGCGCAGCATCTTCGATAACAAACAAATTATGTTTTCTTGCAAGCGCTACAAGAGCCTCCATGTCGCATGATTGTCCTGCAAAGTGTACCGGAATCAGCACCTTTGTTTTTGGCGTAATTTTTTTTTCAATTTCATGCAGATCAATGTTACCGGTACGAGGATCAATATCAGCAAAGGTAACACTGCCACCAGCCAGCAGCATGCAATTTGCTGATGCCAAAAAAGTATTGGGGGTTGTAATCCCTTCATCTCCCGGCTTAAGATCCAATGCAAGTGCCGCTATATGTAACGCTGCCGTTCCATTGGCCACCGCAACCGCATATTTTGCTCCTGTA
>JAHFBR010000062.1 GCA_023249955.1 bacterium | reverse complement strand
CACTTTGCGATTTATCTGCAGCGAAAAAAATGGAGTAAAAACTACGTTCTTGGATTTGCGATTTTGAAATCAGTTCTTTTTTCTGCGTTGGCGCTGCTGTTTTTGCATCACGTGTTGCCGTTATCATGGGCTGTTGCCAGCATCCCGCTCTTTTTGCTGTGCTGGGTAATTATTATTTTTTTCTAATCAATCATTGCCTTGAGCATCTTGATCTCTTTGGCCCACAGGTGCATCTCTGGATCTGATGGTGTTTCTAAAACTTTTGGAATATTGATCAGGCGCTTGTCGTTCATCATCAGTTTAAACGTTGCATTTGGAATGTGTCCTTCGCCCAAGGGTGCGTGGCGATCTTTACGTGAAGCGCACGGCGTTAACGAATCATTCACATGAATCGCTTTAAGATGTTCCAACCCCAAAGTAGTATCAAAAGTTTTGATTGCTTCCTGATAGCTGTCTTCCGTTGCAATGTTGTAGCCGGCACAAAAAATATGACAAGTGTCCAAACAGTAACCGATGTTGCGTTTGTGGGTGCTACGTTCACGCATGGCGTGCAACTGTTCAAATGTTGAGCCCAGGTTAGTCCCCTGCCCTGCCATAGTTTCCAGCAGGATTGAGACTGTGCCGTCACTTTTTTCAATCACCTCATCCAGGTGTTTTGCCACTTGCACTACACCAGCCTCTTCGCCTGAGCCAAGATGTGATCCTGGATGCAGGATCAGATATTTTAATCCAAGTTGCTCGCAACGACGAATTTCGTCCAGCAGTGCGCTGACCGACTGTTTGACCCCGTCTGGTTTGGGTGAGCCGATGTTAATCAGGTACCCTGCGTGTACTACTACCGACTTGATGGGCGACCGCTGTGCTGCCTGTTTAAAAAGTTCGGCCGCTTCGTCGGTAATTTTTTTTTCGAACCACACACGATTACTTTTCGTAAAAATTTGCATGGCTGTGCAGCCGATTGATTCGCCCCGCTCAAAGGCTTTGTGCAGCCCTCCGGCTGATGAGATGTGCGAGCCTACCAAAATATCGTGTGCCACGGTCAAACTCCTTGATCATCTTCCTGCATTGGGACTTCAAAATAGAGGTGATACTCTTTTGGAAGCGCTTTGTAATCACTATTCCCAATGATATCAGCAAAATTTCCAGAACAGAAAGAGTTCCAAAATAAGATGGTTTTATCCTGAATTTTTTTGTGTGCGATATCGTGCATCATGGCTGCGCAGGCTTTTCCGGCATAACTGCCATCAAGTTTTACGTCTTCTGCTTGTTGCAGGATTTTAATGGCATCGCGTGTTTCGGGTGTTATCATGGCATATCCTGGGCCGGCAAAAGCGTGATTAATCTGAATGTCGCTTGGCTCAAGTGTAAGTTCGGGAAACGTTGGTGCATATTTGCGCAAAATATCACTGGTTGAATTATAAAGCGTTACTGTTTTTTTGACGTGCTGCTCTGGAAAGTCTTCGGCCTCGATGCAGATGGGAACGATAGTAGTTTTGAGCCCTGCTATTTTTGCACCCAGCATCAGTCCTGCTGTGGTGGCACAACTTCCAATCGCGACATAAATAAAATCCGGTTCTGGCATAACCCCTTGCTGGATCTGCTCTTTAAGTTCAAGCGCTGCATTGACAAAGCCAAGGGTGCCTAGTTCATTCGATCCGCCGGATGGAACAAAATACAGCACGTCTCCGGTCTCTTTTTTGAACGCTCTATTTTTTTCATACATATCGAGCTCGCGTTCAGCCGATCCGCGATAAAAGTTCAGCTCTGCGCCGTAATGATGCGACAGCAAAAGATTACGCTGCGCGTACAATGTTGGCAGCTGTGCCAGGTGCATGCAGATGCATTTGAGCCCAAGTTTGTTGCAATAAGCTGCTGTAGCACACGTCTGGTTTGAACCCGCATAGCCCCAGGTGACTACTCCTTTGGCGCCACCAAAAAGTGCGCTGCCCAGCAGGAATTCCAGCTTGCGCACCTTGTTGCCGCCAAACAGCGTGCCGCTTTCGTTATCCATTTTCATATACAAATTATTACAGCCCAGCAGTGCGCCCAGTGTTTCAAGCTTTTTGATGCGTGTTGGAAAGTTGCCCAGATTAACGTAGCCAATTTTCTTTTTCAGGGTCGGGTATTTTTTGAAAAGTGATGGTGTGGTGGTTGGTGTTGCCTGCACCAGCATTGTTAGCGCAAGCGCAAGAATAAGAAGTAAATATTTTTTCGTCGCATTAATGTTCATACATTTCTCCTTGGTAAGATTTTTCAGTCGTGCTGAATGTAGCCTGGAGTTTTCATTGCTGTCAAATTTCTTGTCACTGAATGCGGTATGTGATAGGGTGTGCCAGCTGCAAACTGTTTTTTTAATGAAGGTGCTGAATGAAGAAAAAATTACTTGGTTTTATATTAATACCATTGCTGGTTGTACTGTCTGTTACGGCCATGCAAGAGTCTGGATGGGAAGAGGCATCATCGTCAGGTGACGAGGTTGGGCGCGTGGCTGATCGTATGGGTGGTATTAACATTGGTGATTCAGGTGATGTTGAACCGTTACCCGAAGAACAGGAACAGCGGTTTTTTCATGTTGGCAAAAGAAGAGTTCGCTTGGACAAAGGTGCGTTGTGTATTGCGACCATCTTGGCCAGACCAGGGATTTATGCAGTTGCTATTGGAACGATAAAAAATACTGTAGAGCTTTATTCTCTTGGCAGAAAAAGTGATCTTCGAAAAATCGAAACATTTCATCCAGAATGTTCGCCTGGAACAAGGCTTAGGGGTGGTGTGACAAAAATAAGTATTGACCCAACAAGCAAGATCCTTGAAGCCCATATTGAAGATTCAGTGTTTGTCGTTGACTTGAAAAACTTTTTTATTTTAAGCAGTGATTTAGAGTTATTTCAACCTAAAAAGTCCAAATTTGTTTCATCACAACGCGGAAGAACATTTTCTGCTCATATTAGGTCCCGGTCGTTTGTCATAGGTGTTGGTCCATGCAGGCGCACGAGCTTGGTATACAAGGACAAGCTTGACGATGTGATCACCGCTTTTGATATTTTTGCCGTTGACGATAAGAGCTGTGTTGTTGTTTTTGGTACCGCAACGGGCAAGCTTGCACATTTGTTATGTGATGTGGAATCAAATACGTTCACAAAACGAGTGCTTTGTGCGAAGGGCAGACCAATAGACGATGCGTCAGCGGTGCAAGTAATTTTTATCTCCGCGAAAGAGATATTTGCAATTTGTGAAGATGATCAAGAAATGCATGCTGTTGAATTTCTTACATCTGAATATTGCTCGTGATAAAGTGTTGCGTTGTTGTATTTTTGTACACTGCTCGATTCGATAAAAAAAGGATCTTATGAAGCTCAGGCAGCTATTTTTTACCGCATCGTTATTATTTGCTTCATACATGTCCCTTGGCGCTATGGAAGGCTCTATTGATCATGACTCATCAGGAGTGAACGAATCGCCCTTTGTGCTCGATGGACCAGCTATGGTGGACTCTGTGCCCTATCTGTGTGGAAGAAGTATTACGACACTGTGGACGAAGAAGGGATTGGTATACTTGTCAGGAGTGGACGAATCGCCAGATGGGCTCTATGGACCAGTTGTAGTGGCGTCTATGCCCTATCAAGATGACTTAAGTATTTTGGCGGTGGTGACGAATAAGGGGTTGATATATCTGTTTTTCTGGGACAATGAAGCGCAAGCCAAGGCGATTTGTGCTAGGGGAAAAGGCTTGGTTATTGATGTTTTGCAGGGGGAAAATCTCGAAATTACGCGTCTGGAGTTTGACCAAAAGCATAAAACAATACGTGTTTTTGTCAGTGCTGGCGAGCAACATGATCTTACAGGATGCAAGATCCATTGTCTTGTTGATTTAAGAGACTACGTTGAATTCGATGAATTCGATATTGAACGCAATAAGGCCATTATCCCAAGTGAAAAAAAGATTATTAAAGGTGATGGAGGGCAAGATTTTTGCGTAGTGGTTAATCAGCATCGCACTGTGGTTGTAATGGGTATGCTACGGGAAGGTGTTTTGTGGGAAAGTCTTTTGTTAAGTACTAAAGACTTTCATCATTACAATCCTAGAGGCGTGATCACCGCCATAGATGCCGTTGCCTATCGTGATGGCAAGTATCTTATTGCTCTTGCACATACTCAGATGAATGTGGAATTTTTTACATTTGACCCACGCACGCGTAAAGCTCATGGATTAGGGCGCTTAGAAATTACTTGCTCGGTGCCGCGAATTGGTCGCCTTGCTTTTAATATTGAGAAGCACAAAATACGGATTATGTTCAGTGGTGGCCAATGGAGGGAAGAAGCCTTGGATTTTATTTTACCAAAAGATTCTGATTCAACCGAAGCCATTGATGCTCTGAGTGATGAACTTGGTGGTTTAACAACAGATGATGCTGATTCAGGCGAATCTGCAGACCACGGTAGCTAAGATTTGACGCTGTGTACGATTGGAGGACTGTGTGAAAATTAAGCAGTTATTCTTTACCGTATCGTTATTATTTGCTTCATGCACGCCACTTGGTGCTATGGAAGGCTCTGTTAATCAGGCGCTATCAGGAGTGGATGAATCGCCAGGTGGGCTTGATGGATCAGTTGTGGTGGCGTCTATGCCCTATCAAGATGGCCTAAGTATTTTGGCGGTGGGGACGAATAAGGGCTTGGTACACCTGTATTTCTGGGATGGTAAAACACAGGTTGAAGCGATTCGCTTTGGAGGAAAAGATCTGGTTATTGATGTTCGGCAGGGGAAAGATTTCGAAATTGCGCGTCTGGAGTTTGATCAAGAGCAGAAAACAATTCGTGTGTTTGCCACTACTGGAGAGCAACATGATCTTACACTAAGCATGATCCATTTTATTGCTAATTTAAGAGACTACATTGAATTCGATGGTCCCATTATTCCAAGTGAACAAAAGATCGTTAAGGGTGATGGAGGGCAAGGTTTTTGCGTAGAGGTTAATCAGTGTCGCACTGTGGCTTCAATGGGTATGCTACAGGAAGGTGTTTTGCAGGAAGGTGTCTTGTTAGGGGCTCAAGAGTTTCCTAAAGACGTGATCACCGCCATAGATGCCGTTGCCTATCGTGATGGTAAGTATCTTATTGCTCTTGCATATACTCCATTGATGAATGTGGAATTTTTTACATTTGACCCACGCACGCGTGAGGTTTGTGGATTAGGGCACTTAGAATTTAATCGCTTGGTGCCGCGAATTGACCGCCTTGATTTTAATATTGAGAAGTGCGCAATACGGATTATGTTTAGCGATGGCCAATGGAGGGAAGAAAGCTTGGATTTTATTTTATCCAAAGATCAAGACGAGGCCATTGAGGCTTTGAGTGGTGAACTTGCTGACCTAAAAACAGATGATGCTGATTCAGGCGAATCTGCAAAACCTGAGTAACTAAGATTTGACGTTGTGTACGATTGGAGGACTGTGTGAAAATTAAGCAGCTATTTTTTGCCGTATCGTTATTGTTTGCGCCGGCGATGTTTCTTTTTGCCATGCAGGAGCAACCAGGTTTGCTTGTTGATGGTGTGGTGGATGCATTGGATGCTGTACATATTGCCGACAAAAATCTGAGTGCGCGTACGTCATTTACGCCTGGCATCGATATCATGGCTATTGCAACGCGGCACAGAACAGTTGCTCTCTTCTTTTTGAATACAGCGCTTGGCGAGGGACCGCGGTTTTCAGGTTTCTCGATTGCACCTGATCTCGGAGCACCCATTACGCGTTTGCATATTAACGAAGTAACCAAAGTAATGACCATTGATGTTGGTGATAAAAAGCTTCGCGTTGATCTTAATCGATTCATACTATTTGATACCGATACTTTTGTAGTGCACACAGAGCTGCGCAAAGAGCTTGTATTTCGTAAAGCATTAAAATTATGCGTGCAAGCAAATAGTGATGGCACCAGAGCTTGCGTTTGCATGATGTTTGATGATAGGCGACTATCTGGGCTCTGCGAGCATTGTCCAGAGGCCCTTGGTGCTGTGATTACGTCTGTAGATGCAATTGCTTATGAACCAGGCCATTATCTTATTGCCTTTGGGCACTCTGATGGTGACATGGCTTTGATGATCTTTGATGCATACAAAAAGAAGGGGTATCGAGTTCAATCCTTCAAGTATTGCAAGGGCATAGCAAGCATTATTCTTGGTAGCCAAGAAAACATGGTTACGGCGCAGATAGTTTTTGCTGATGGTGAAGAAAAAATTGAAAATATTGTCGATCTTTCGCCGGTGCCTGAGCACGAGACCGTGCGCTAAATTTTCACTAGAATGGATCGCGATGAAACATCTTTATATCTGTTGTGCAATATCAATCGTCTTTACGGTTGCAAATCCCCTTTACGCAATGAAAAGTGATGAGAATCTCCCGGTTGTTTGTGATGGGGATGGCCTAGGTGAGGAGCTTTTAAGAATTGATCTTGAAGGCGGATTGGTTGATAAAAGGATTCGTTTCAGAAAGATCTGTTTTGGAGAGGAAAACGTCTTTGGCGATTCACTAGCGGCACTTGGGGGAGAGGACGGAGCGGTGTATCTGTGTAGATATGTACCCCTATCTGATGATTGTTATGCTTTTAGACAATTGGCAACATTTAGACCATTTGAGGATTGTGAGCCACTTCTGTACATGAGTTTTAGTAGGCGACCATGGTTACCGCCCTATCGTCATATGAGTCCTGCTTTTATTGCCGGTTTTGAAATGGGCTCTATGCCTCTGGAGGACATCAACAGAGAGCCTTTGGGGAAATGTGATAGATATCTTTTGGAGATCTGCGATAGCCATCTTTATGTCGAGAATGGTCAGGGGCTTGAACGAGTTTTAGATCTAAAAGACTTTAATATCATCCGTGT
>JAHFBR010000061.1 GCA_023249955.1 bacterium | reverse complement strand
TGATCGAGCCGATCCGGTTAAGCTTGATGATAAGAAGTCTGAGCCCATCAAAGCGGTCAGTTTTATCTGCAGTAATCCGATGCAGGTGTACAATGAAAAAAAGCAGCGCCTGGTGCGCGTCATTTATGAGTTAGTGGTTGATAAGACACGCAGCAAGCGCGATGTCACCAGTTATCACCTGGTGCGCAAAGAGACCACTGATCTGCTTAATGCCGCCGGCAAAGCCGATGAATCTGTTGGTGGTCGCGCCCCGCGCATGCAGCAGCACGTTGTTGCAGAAGGTGTGAAGGGCCTGTTTATAGAATATGTTGGCAAAGAGCGTCCAAAGAAAAAAGAGGGCCAGGAGAAGGCTGAGCAAGAAAAGGCAAAAAAAGAGCCCCTCAAAGAGATTCGTTCGTTCCGTTGGGGCCACTCACCAGATACGCAGGGCTTTGTGCCACAGAAGGCGCACATCTGGCTTGATTTTTGGGATGAGAAAATGATAAAGTCGGTGCGGTTTAGAGCAATGTTCCCCATCCTGTCATATCCAACGCCTGACCCAGCTGAAGAAAGCAAGAAAAAAGAGACTGATGAAAAGCAGCAACCAGCAGACAAACAGGCGCAGCAGCAGGGACAAGCGCCAGCTCCGGGTGGCGAGCAGCCAGCAGGTGCTGCTGATTTGGCAGCAATGTTTGCAGGGATGGGGGGATAACACATGAAACGTAACTCGTCAGCCTCCGTTGTTTTGTACACGCTCATGATTTTGGCAGCCATTGTGTTTTTAACCCAACAGCTGATGCGCGGTGTCTTTGTTGGCTCACACTTTGTCAAATCAATGATTGACCGTGAGCGGGCAGAGATGCTTGCACTGGGTGGCATCAATATTGCTATTGCGCAACTGACCTTTGATGAAGAAGAGGCAAAAGCGAAGCAAAAAAAGGCTGCCGAAGCAAACAAGATTCAGTCAGAAGAGGATAAAAAAGATCCGCTGATACAACACCTGCAACAAGTTTTGCCGTATGTGAATCGCTGGCGTGATTTTAAGTTGACTGAAAAAGCCGATGGTATTGATGGACTGATACGCGTTTGCATCACCTGCGAAAGCGGCAAAATTAATATTAATCAGGCGTTTGATTTTGCCAAGATGGAGTTTAAGAAACCGTACGAAGAGTTGCTCAAAGGCTTGGAGGTGCGCGGCAAGATGCCCATGGGCGAGATGTTGACGCGATTGACCGAGCTGTTTAAAAAGCGCAAGCGCAAACTTGATGATATTTCCGAATTGCTTGAAATTCAGGGGCTGCGCACGTTAGATATCTTCTATCGTCCACCCAGCAAAGCTGCAAAAGGAAAAAAGAGTCAGCCCAACACGGAACTCGCGTTGCAGGATATTTTTACCACGTGGTCGCCTGATGATAAGATTGATCTGCTGTGGATGTCGGATGCGTTGTGCGCAATTTTTGGTTTACGCAGACCGATTGCCGATGATCCTGAGGTGCGCAAAGATCGGTACAAGCTTTTTTTTGAAAATTTTAAAAAGGATATGGCCCAAGATTGGGATGCAAACTGGAAGGTTTTAGAACACATCTACGATCAAAAGCCCAAAATTCTGCAGAGCTTTAAGGAGATTTTTACAAAAGTTTTTGGGCCAAAAGTTTTTTCTGTGCTATCTTGTGGTAAAGTAGGCCCGGTTGAGCAATACGTCCTTGCTGTCATTCGTGAAGATGTGCGTCAACAAGAACAAGGGCCGTCAAATAAAGAACAGCAGCAGGATGGGAAAAAGAGTAATGAACCCAAAAAGCCAAAAAAAATGTTCACAATACTCAGGGTTTACTGGCTTTAATTTTAAGAAGAATAGGGTGCAACGGTGAAGCTTGAAACCCGTGTGGGACTATTTATCTTGGCCGCCATCGGCGTTTTTCTTTATTTAAGCATTAACATTCGTGCCATTCGGCTCGATAAAGATCAGTACAATATCTTTCGGGCATTTTTTGACGATACCAGCGGACTTGCGGTTAAAGCACCGGTTAAAATTGCTGGTGTGGACGTTGGTTGGGTGGAAGAGATCAAATTGCTTTCTGATGGCAAAGCTGAGATGTTGATGCGCATTCACAAAAATGTGAAGCTTGCCAAAAATGCTTATGCCATGATTCATCAAGACGGTCTGATTGGTATCAAAAATCTTGAAATCGATCCCGGCGATCCATCAACCGGGTTCTTGCTGCCCGGCAGTACGCTTTCAATGCCTGGTCGTACGCCAGCAAGTGTAGGCGAGCTGTTGGATCAATTCAGAGACATTGCAACGACTATTCAAGACATTGCATCATCATTTAAAACTGTTTTTGCCTCACGCCGCGGCGAAGAAAATATGCGCCTGGCGCTTAACTCGATTACCAATGCCTCGATACGTATTGCAGACTTCTCTGAAGTGTTGCAGCGCACCATGAATCGAAATGAAGACAACTTAAACAGCATATGTTCTGATCTTAAAGACTCTATGGGCAGCCTCAAGATGGCGATTCCTTCGATGAAAGATGATATGCGTTTCTTGGCGCAGAACTTGAGCTCTGCTTCGCAGCGCGCTGGTGATGCGTTTGAAAGCGTTGGCGACGCTGCTGTTCAGGGTCGCGAGACATTGCGCGAGGCCGGCGAAGTTGTTGAAAAGATCAACACGGGTAAAGGCCTGCTTGGCAAACTGATTAACGAAGAAGAGACCTACAATGATCTGAAGAAGACCATTAAAGGCTTTAAAGAGTATGTTGGCAAGACCACTGGCCTGATGCTGACGGTTGATATGCACAGCGAAACCATGCTGCGTCACGAAAATTCTAAGGGTTATTTTGAACTGCGCCTGCGTCCAAATTCCGACTTCTTCTATCTAGTTCAGTTGGTGGGTGATGAACAGGGTTCTGTGTCGCGTGAGGTTATTCACTCGGTACGCAAGGATGAAAATGGCAATATCATGCGTCCAAGCCAACTTAATATTCCGCTGGAGCGCAAGGTTGAGTTTGCCGATCAGGTCGAGCGTACTATTCAAAAGAAGAACGATATTCTATTTGGCCTGCAGTTTGGCAAGCGCTTTGATCGCCTTGCCTTCCGCGTTGGAATGTTTGAAAACTCTTTTGGTTTTGGCTGTGATTATTACGTACCACTTCCAACCGATAAATTCCATTGGATTACTACGCTTGAGGCGTTTGATTTCCGTGGCGTGAATAGAGTGGATAATGTTAGTGGTAGACCTATTGACACCAGGCCGCACGTGAAGTGGCTGAACAAGGCCTTCTTCCTGAAAAATCTGTACACGTCATTTGGTGTTGATGATATCTATAGCAAGCGCCGCGCAAACCCATTCTTTGGAGGCGGTATCCGCTTTAATGATGATGATTTGAAGTACTTCTTGTCATCTTTGACTGGTGCCGGCAAAAGTGGCCGCTAGAGGCTGGTAACGGGATGCTCAGGTCGTCCCACGCTTCAACATCATCGTCCTCATCTTCATCGTAGTAAACGATGTTGATGTCGTACAATGGCTGGTAAGCGTCATAGTAGCCGGTGTCTGCATATCCAGCGTCATATGAGCAATTTAGTGATAATGTGGTCTTTTCTTGTCCTGTTATCATGGCACTCCCGCCCAAGCGATTTTTTACTTTCATGAGAGAAATATAGCGCTGGCGCTAATTTTATCAATCAATAAATAATCTTTTTTTATCTGTTTTCTGCTTGTCAATTTATGCTGTGGAAAATGTGGCAAAAAGCATGAAATCTGGGGCTACAGAAGGGTTTGGACCCGCTTAAGAAAAAGCTTGAGCCGGCGGTAATCGTTGCCGGTCAGCAGGGAAAAGGTGGAGCACAGATTATCGACGTCGGCCGATGAAAAAAGATGGGTTGTTGCCTGTTGTTTGATGATTGCCAGCAAGAGCTCATCAAGGCTTGGGATATTGACGCCGAAAGCAAAAAGAAGGTGTAAGTAATCGGTTTTGGAAAAAAAATCTTTACGCAGCTGTTCATCAGCGGGGGCAACAAATGCGTGGATCTTGCATGGTGTTGGAGGCAACACGTAATAAATTTTTGAATCCAGTGCTTTATCAAGATATCCAACGATCTGCACCGTAAACGTTGTTTTTAGGAACTCAAAAATCTGCGGCTGTTCAGCCATGAGCTCATCTTCGGTTTTTTGATATGCAAATGGTGTGCGCATGGGGTCGGAAGAGCCGGTCTTGATATGTGTGACAATACCCACAATGTTTTTGCTTTTGTCATCGACCTGCACCAGTGAGCCGAATGATGGAAACTGGTTCCACTGCCAGTTTTGAGCGGTGTAGTGGTCCAGACAGCTTTCTATAACTTCGGCAAAATGACTGGTCTTCTTCATGGTTCAACGCCAAACAATGTTTGTTGTAGGTTAGTTTCTGATGCTTCGCGTGGCTTTATTTCACTGATAAAGCTTGAGCGGTGAATGATTGTTGGGCCTTGAGCCAACAAAGCAGAGACGTGCTGCTTTGTGGCGTACCCTTTGTGTTGTTCAAAGGCAAATGCTGGAAAAAACGTGCTGATGCGTTCCATCAGGCGGTCTCGTGTAACTTTGGCTACAATGGACGCGGCGGCGATGGAGGTAGAAAAGCGTTCACCTTGCGTGAAGTGATGAAACGTTAGCCCTTCGTGCCCAAACGTTGTATCCAAGTTAAGGGGCATGGCATCAATCACAATGTATTTGAGCTGCTGAATGGGAAAGGGCAATGTTTCAGTCAACTGTAAATAAGCTTTACGCATGGCAAACAGTGTTGCCTGATAAATATTGATGGCATCAATGGTTTGATGACTTGCATAGCCCACCGACCAGTAACAGTTTTTGGTAATCCAGTTGTAGGCTGTAACACGATCTTCAGGCTCAAGAATTTTAGAGTCTTTGAGCAGACGATAGGTTGTGTTGTGCGGCAGAATAACTGCAGCAACCACCACGGGGCCTGCAAGGCACCCGCGTCCAACTTCATCAAGTCCGCAAACGAAAAGCTTTTCGTTCCATGCCAGATGTTCGAAATGATTTTTTTGAATTTTTAATGTTTTATGTTGCATAGCCTCGCCAAAAGTTTGCCTAGGCTAACATATTTTTAAATAATTTTCTCCTCGAATTCTTTGTGTGGTTTGAATTTGCCTCTATGTAACAATTTTTTTTTTGATTCATGTAGTAATTTTTCTGGCTTTTCGGTTGGCCATTGTTTATATTATGTGGATGTAAACCAGGAAGCATTTTAGACTGGGCAAAAAAGAAGGGGTATTTATGTCATCAACGGAACTTCGTGTTAAAGAGTTACTAAGAGAACGGGGCTGGACAACAAAAGTGCTGGCCGAAAAAACCGGTCTATCTGAAAGTTATCTGACGCACATCAAAAATGGAACGCGTCGATGGAATGAGGACGCGCTCAAAAAGCTTGCCGCTGCATTTGGATCGCACCCTGTGGATCTTTTTGCGCAACGCAGAACGCGCACCGACAATGTCGAGACAGCAGTCAAGATGCCCGAGAACATTAACGTAGATTTACAGCTTAAGATTGTTCCAGTGATGGGTGATATTCCTGCAAATCCTTCGCCTTACAATAATCAACTTATGCAAGTGACTACTGGTTATAAAGATATTTTTGTTCCTGTGGCCAACAGTGGTGATGATTCAATGTTTTGTTTGTGTGTTGAAAATAACGGTATGGCGCCTAATTTTGTTAAGGGCGACTATCTTATTATTTCTCCAGAAACATGGACGAGGTCTGGAGATATTGCTGCTGTGGAATACGGCAACGATAATCCAACTAAGGCCATGATGCAAGTGACCTACATGGAGGAGTTTGTGGTGTTGGAATCAGTCAACCACAAAGCGCCGCCAGTTGCATTGGTACGTGGCAAGGATCATTTTAGAGTTATTGGAAAAGTGATTTATCGCTACCAACGTCTTGGCTAGATGAGAGTAGACGTTCGCACCCTTCGAGACGCCCTTGCGGGCTCCTCAGGGCGAACGGATTTAACATGAGCTTTACCCGTTCGTGGTGAGGAGCACACTCTGTGTGCGTCTCGAATCCATACGAACGGGTTTTTTTATTGTACATAAACGCGGTACAGCACTTTGATTGCATCAAAAAAGAAATATGCCCCAACGCACAAAATGCTAACCCCGGTAGCAACACTAATCCATCTGAGACGGTGAAAGCTGACGGCATTACCAATTCTGCTGGCAATGTAAGCAACAAGAGCCAGCACAGAAAGTGACCCAAGGCCGGTCAGGCTTGCACCGGTAAGAATTTGGCTCAGGGTGAACTGCTTGATGCCGCTTGCAAAGAATTGTGCGCTAATAAACATAAAAAAGAGCAGCGCCAGCGGATTAAAAACGGTTGATAAAAACGTTTTAATGACCATAAAAAAAGGTGAATCGATAGCCGGTGATGGGTTTGCAGCAAGCGTACGTGGCGTTAAGAGCACAACAATACCAAAGCCGAACATCAAAAAACCACCAACAAAATCGATAGCGACCTGATACTTGTGCGATTCATGCAACACGCTCAGAGTGCCCATAAAACCCAAAAACATCAGTAATCCATCGCCAAGTGCCGCGCCAAGTGCGGTAAAAAAACCTTTCAGAAAGCCGCGCAGCGCGCCATTGTTGAATGTCAGGACAAAAACTGGTCCAAGTGCTGATGCTGCAGAAACGCCGATTACAAAACACTTCAATAAAAACATCCCATCCATAACACCCCTTTATTGCATTGAAATCTTTTTGTATTATTCTAACACGACGAGTACAATAAAATAAATTGTTTCAGATAGTTTTAAGATCAGCGCAGTAAGGGTGTAAAAATGGCAGACGTGGTTTCCGGGCGTAGTATTGCATTTGGGACAGATGGAATTCGCGGCAATGCCGACCAATTTCCATTTGCTACACAAGAGCTTGG
>JAHFBR010000060.1 GCA_023249955.1 bacterium | reverse complement strand
CCTGTAAAACACACAGTGTTCCAGACAGCAAACCCCAACACTGGAACGGTTAAACCAGCAGCGCATCTTACGCTCTTCAACCGGGTTGATCGTCAGAAAAAGATCTTTGTACTAGTACAAAAGCCATTGCCGCATGCGATCGCTGAAATCATGACCCAGTGCGGTTGCCACGGCAATTAATGATGCATTGGCACCATCATTCATGGGCTTGCCCAGGTCGACCATGTTTATAATTTTGCGACAACACTGCACAAACAGTGGATCAACATGATCAGGCAGATCTTCAGGCTCATCAAAGGTCAGCGTGCGAAACTCTTCTACAAGATCATCGCCTTGCGCGGGATCTGGATCCTGCATGCCAACAATAGTAACGCCGTACGTAAGCATCAACAGTGTGGTGACAACGCGTATAAATCCATACATGAGCCCTCCTTGACCAACAAAGCTACTGAATAGTGCACGCCCCCCTGTTTGCGATCATCGAACTCCATTGATCTTTTAAATAAAACGGTAAGGTACTATAAATACTATGCCAATCGTCCGAAAGCACTATCGCTTTCTGTCCGGAAGTTTGCGCGTGATGCAATTTTATAATTAAAGCAAGTTCACAAAGATACAGATCCAGAAACGTTTTTTGTGACAGGGGCGTTTGGTAGTAATTGCAATCACGGCCTTCGATAGCCATCAAATATTCGCCGGATTTTGATAACGTAACACTGTCTGAACTCCACCACTCAAACTTCATTCCACCAAGATATTTTTTCTCTTGCAAATCCCACATTTCAAGAATGCGTTTTTCAGCCGTTGCCAAAAGATAGCGGCCACACGACGAAAGTGCTATCGAGGTTGGTCGATGTACAATGATGTGCACCGTTCGGTCTAGATCAACAGCTCGAACATCAATCGAAGCTCCTGTGCTAAGCGCCTGAATTCTTGTTCGAAAAGCCTCCGCATAGACGGCGTTACTTGCATTGGTTGCACAGACAAGACCTTCGGGAATTTCGTCAGTCGCAACCAAAAAATGACTGTGTATGTGAATAAGATCGTCTCTGAATGCGTCAAGAAGTAGCCATCTGAAACTAATAACGTTTGCGCCTTTGAGATTCAGTATTTTTTGAATATCAATGCCGTGCTCCGAAAAATTTTTGGTTAGGTCGATGGATTGAATAAAAGACCTACAGCCTTTTGTTGAGAAATCAACAAGAGGGACCTCTTCCATTTCCTGCATCATTGCATGCAGCAACCCATTTCCCGCGCTCAGCATCACCAGCATCAGTACCCTCACCCAGGTCATTGTACCCCTCCTCAAAAAACCCTAATTTAAACCCTTGGTACCTTCACCTTAGCGCAG
Organism: bacterium; assembly: GCA_023249955.1. Classification (GTDB taxonomy): domain Bacteria; phylum Babelota; class Babeliae; order Babelales; family RVW-14; genus JAHFBR01. Next base: position 5,602 of record JAHFBR010000060.1, on the reverse strand, counting down.
GACGTAAAAATGATGCAAGATTCCATCGATCACCATTATTTCTTCTATTTCTTAAATCTCTTATGGGGCTGCCTGCATACGAAACGTAAAAAAAGCCATTTTTTGTGACTCATTATTACCTGATGATCAAGATACCGCTCACGATCCTTCGTAATAAATGTACAATCTTGCGCTCGACAAACACACCAACAGGGGAATTTGATTTTTTTTCTCAGTTCAGTAAATGCGGGAACGCTGGCAGGGATATTTTCGGCAATACTTTCGGTGGACTCGTAGAGTGGTTGCTCACATGCTTGAAGCTCAATTTTTTGGGGGACATCTTCTTGAGACTCATTTTCTTCAGAACAAAAGAAAACAAGCATATCGCTTCGGTCCCCAAATAATGCAGACAACAAATCCCAGGGCGGTCCTCCCTGCATGGCCACAAGCTTGGACCCCATCACCAGAATCATAACAGACATCAAAAGCCTCTTATGCATCCCGAGTCTCCCAACCGCGCCTATCCCATACACCATCAACCTTGTATCATCAGTATTTTCAAGCTAACCAGTTCCGCTAGTAAAAACAATAAAACGTGCTAGGATATTACAGTATTTGCCAGTAGTGATGGCGGCACATGTTACTACACATCAGCATTTTTACAAACGAAATGTTATGAAAAATCTTCAATCAGAAATTCAGAAACTCCAAGAGACGCTCAATCATCAGCTCGCAACGGTTAAATCTGCCAAAGAGCTCGAGGATGTTCGGCTTGCCTTTTTGGGTAAAAAAGGTTCAATCACCGCCCTGCTGAGTGAAGTTAAAAATCTTTCACTCGAAGAGAAGAAAGAGTTTGGCCCCAAGCTGCAGCAGCTCAGACAAGAGGCTGAAGCACGCATTGAAGCAACCCGTGAGGGTCTGATTGCTCAGCATGCACAGGCGGCATTGCAACATCTGCACAACTTTGACGTCACGGCCTACAAACCAGGTGTGCAACACGGCCACCTGCACCCTTACACACTTGCTATCCAAGAGATTCACGATATTTTTACTTCGATGGGCTACGAGATTTGGGACGGGCCGGAATTTGAAACCGATTTCAATAATTTTGGTGCATTAAATATTCCGCAAGACCACCCAGCACGCGATATGTATGACACGTTTTGGACCGATAAACCGGGTCACTTGCTCCGCACCCACACTTCGACCATTCAGATACGTTTCATGCAAAATCAAAAACCGCCACTTGCCGGCATCGCCCCAGGCAGAACCTATCGCCATGAAGCGGTAGACGCATCACATGATTTTATGTTTATGCAGTGCGAAGGGTTGTTGGTTGATAAAAATGTTACCGTTGGCCATCTGTTCGCCACCGCTCAAGAGTTTTTAAAGACATTGTTCAAAAAAAAGTCCCTCGATATTCGCATCAGACCGGGCTTCTTTCCATTTGTTGAACCTGGTTTTGAAATTGATATGCGTTGCGTGTTTTGCAAGACCGGCTGCTCGGTTTGCAAACGTTCAACGTGGATTGAAGTTTTCCCTGGTGGCATGGTTCATCCCAATGTTTTAAGGGCCTGCAACATTGATCCAACACAATACTCCGGCTTTGCATTCGGCTTTGGACTTACGCGCTTGGTCATGCTGCGTTATGGCATTGATGATATTCGCCTGTTTCATAGTGGAAAGTTAAAGTTTCTAGAACAGTTCTAGCAAAGCTTCAAGGACAAGAAAAAAAGAGAACGGGAGAAGGAGGAGTAGAAGGATGATCACAAAGGCAATTATTCCTGCCGGGGGGCTGGGAACTCGGTTTCTACCCGCAACAAAAACAACGCCAAAAGAGATGCTGCCCCTCCTTGAAAAGCCTGCCATTCAATATATTGTTGAAGAAGGCCTCAAATCAAACCTCAAAACATTTGTTGTTGTTACCGGAAAAAATAAAAGCGTTATCGAAGACCATTTTGATCCATATCCAGAGCTGGAGCACTATCTTGCTTCACGAAAAAAAAATGATCTGCTTGATGGCGTAAATAAAATTATTAATTCGGCAAACTTTATTTATTTGCGCCAAAAAGAGCCGCTTGGGCTGGGTCACGCCATTTGGAGCGTTAAACATGTTGTTGGCAAGGAACATATCGCTGTCTTTTTACCCGACGATATCATTGTCAGCGCCACTCCCTGCATGGCACAACTCATGCAAATCGCTATTCAAGAAAAATGCAATGTGGTTGCGGTGCAAGAAGTGCCCATTGAAACGGTGCAAAGCTACGGCGTTATTGGTGTTCGCAAGCAATTCTCGCCCAATCTTTTTCAAGTTAAAGAGCTGGTAGAAAAGCCACGGCCTGTTGATGCACCATCAAATCTTGCCATCGTTGGGCGCTATGTTCTTTCGCCTAATATCTTTCAGTCACTTGATGAGATGAAGCTGGGGATTGGTGGCGAGATTCAGCTCACTGATGCAATACAAAATTTATTGCTGTCGGGCGAAAAGGTCTTTGCCTATAAAATTCAAGGAACGCGCTATGATATTGGCACGCCGATGGGGCTGCTCAAGGCTAACTTGGATTTAGCTCTGCGCAATTCAAAATACTCTGAAGAGATGCTGGAATATTTGACCTATCTTGACCGCGAAATGTTGGTAATGCAGGGCAAAGCAACAACCATGGGCAAGCCACGAAGCATGATTCAACTGTAATTATTCATCGTCACCCAGGGCTTCAAGCAGCGAAATGGTTTTCGTTTCTTTTACCCCCGCAGCTCGTAGCAGTGTTGCAATATCATCAAGACTGTTTTTGAGTGCGTAGGACAGCATTGATCCTCCATCGGGCCCCTCAGCATGCACGTTTGCACCATGCTGAATCAACAAAGCAATAATGTCGGGATTTTTGCTGGGCACTACAATCGCTGTCCACAAATGCGAAAGCTCATAAAAAACTTTAATCGGTTGCACATTATGATCAGGCTGAACCACATCACGCCCAACAGCCTGGATGTTGCCGCCAAGATCGGTATTCCACAGTGAAACACATGTTTGGCCATGACAATTCACCATGCCATCAGGATCGGCTCCAGCATCCAACAATTGTCGAACTTGATCAACATCATTAGCCGCAATGGCATCATAAAGTTCAGTGCCCAAGTATCCATTGACGTCAACACCATGCTGCCAAAAAAACAGAAAAAGATCCCGCACAATATCCGTTTTTCCTACAACCATGGCACTATGCAAAAGCGAGCCACCGGTTGCGTCACGCAAGTACAAAACATGCGCAGGAAGCACGCCATACTTTGCACAAAGGGCCTGCAGCACCGCATTGACCCGTGCATGATCATCTGCCTCAATAAGGAACCGCAAGCGCTCTTTGAGGTTTTGGGCCTTAAAACAATGCAAAAGGTGGTACCCGGGCATACTCTGCAACAAACGGTTCCATGACCTACAGACGCGGGCAAGACGCCCGACGCTACGCGGTCCAGAGGCAAGCACATACCCTAAAATTATTTTGACCAGAGGCGTGGGGAACGGTCCCAAATAAAGAATTCTTACAGGATTATCTTGTGCAGGCCCAAGATTAAGTTGTTGAAAACTTACGTCTAATTCGTCAAGAAGCTCTGCATCAGTGGCTGGCGCAGGATCTTCTTCCTGCATTGCACACAACGGCAGGCTGAAAGAAAACAGCATAAAACACATGACTGAAAACACAGCACACAGCATACAACAAGACCCCTCAACAATATACTTCCTGAACAAGTATAGAATAGTATAGCAGCAAATAACGGTGCCCGTACAAGCAAAGAAAAAAGGGGCTGACATCTGTCAGCCCCTTTAAATAATAAGCAAATCAAAAATTAGAACTTTTTGATACCGCGTACTTTCCAGTAATCGCTTACCAAATCATTTGATCCGGTAATAACCACGACACCGTCACGTTCATCAACAGAAGCTTTTGCATATTCAAACGCCTCTGCGAACGTTGCGCATGCACGTGCTTTGACGTTGAGCTCTTTTGCCATCATAGCAAGATCTGCAACATCATGGCTAGCACCAGAACCTGGCAGCGGAACAAAGAAAATACTGCCACTTACTTTTTTGAGCAAGTAACGAATAAGTTTAATTGCTTCCATCGCGTTAACCGATTTACTCAAGCCAATAACCAATGCAAGACCCTTAAGAGGCTTTTGGTAGTGCACCAAACGAACGCCCAAGAACAAATTGGTCAATGCATCAAGGTTGCTTGCGTTATCAAGCAGGATGGATGGTTTTTCCTTATCAAGCAACTCAAAGCGGCCACGAAGCAGATCAAACTGTTCGCTCCAAAAACCCTTGAGTGTCTTGATAGGATTCAATTCAGCATTACGCTTTGCTTCAAGCGTTGGACGGCCACGTTGACCCTTTTGGGTTGCAAGCAGATTTCCACGCAAGAAAGGCGAAAATTTACCTTTAATATCTTCGATATAAATTTGAGCAATACGCTCACCAAGGGATGCGATTCTTCCATAAAGCTGTTCGTAAATGTATGGAAGTGTCGCCAATTTGCGAATAGGCATAGCCCATTTAACATCGCGGCCTTCGCACCAGGTTTTCATTTTTTGAAGACGCAGCTTGCTTTGTTCTGCTGAAATAAACCAGGTTCCTGATTTTGCAATTTCAAGCAGCTCAAATGCCATTGCGTCAAGATCGGTACCCATAGTACCCTTGTTGTCTTCTGCAACACGGGTGATGGCAGCAATCTTTGGATTCAAATATGCTGTTGCATCGAACTTACCACCGTAGTTGACCTCGAGAACAACAACATCGGCCTTTTCTACATGGAAATGCAACAAAGAGGCCATTATCAAAATTTCATGAGCAGTTGCTTTGATATTTTTAGATTCAGCGATATTGATAACCTCGTTAACCACATCGGCAAATGCCTTATTGGCAACCGGCTCAAAATTAAGCGCCATGCGCTCATTGTGAGTCAGGATATGAGTTGAAAGCAATGCTCCAACCTTAAAGCCCTCTTCACGCAACAGTTTTGACGCAAAGTGAATAGTTGAGCTTTTTCCATTGGTACCGCCAACAAGGATCGTGTCTATTTTTGAGGAAACATTGTTGAGCTGTTGATCCAACTCCTTCATACGACGAAGCGAAGCTTCGCTGTATTCGTCTGGAACCAATGCATCTAGGTACTCAACAACTTCATTATAATTTCGAGCTTTACCTAAACTAGCATCACTTTTCTTGCGTGCTTGTTCTATACTTGTAATCATGATGTGCCCTTTTCGTAACGCTTTTTACAATATTTTAATATGCAGCTCTCAATCCCCCAAGTATATCCCTTTTATATCCCAATAAAAAAATAGGTTGTACACTTTTTTTGTACAACACATCTCAACACCAGGACGGAAAATCTAAATTCAGTTAGAATTTTGGGCAAAATACCCACAAGCGCATTATGTCGAATGTTAAATTTTAAGTCTATACCTCATCTTAAGAGATCTTTGAATGATTGTCAAACCCGTCATAATCGTCATTTTTTCATGCTCTCAACCTGGCGCCAATGACAAGTTGAAACAAAAAATCATGATCTAGAATCGAAATGATTCAGCAGGAGCAGGATTGCATATCGCTGGATAGAGCACCCTC
>JAHFBR010000059.1 GCA_023249955.1 bacterium | reverse complement strand
AAGCCCGACCGTGTAGCCATCCGCTGCAAGAAGCTTTGCAATCGCTCGACCCATGCCGGCGGAGGCTCCGATAACAATCGCGCGCTTAGGTGCTGGGTTTGCTGCTGCCGGTGCCTCATCATCTAGTTCAAGCTGCGGCGCAAGATCTTGTGCATTAAGAATAAGGTGAGTGTTTAACAAAGCGATCAATAGATACGTAACGTGTCTGATGACTTTCATACTACTTCCCCCCAGGAATATGATTTGTTTTCTATAATTATTTTACGGGGAAGGCGTTGTTATTTGCAAGGGAATGCAAAGTAATATCGATTAAAAGAATTGGGGACTCTCTTTGAGAGTCTAGCGGACGTTTATTTTTGTTTCTGTTTTATAAAATTTTGTTGTAGGCGTGCAACCAGTGAATCAGGCGCGATTGATAAACGAAAGAAGCGCCCTAGGGTCATGGCAAGCAGCACAAAAACCAGCGGGCAAACAAAAAAGATAAGCGTAAAAAGAACAAACAGTTTTGCGATAAATGCCAAAATCATGACGACCTATGCCTTTTGTGTGATGAAGAGACTGATAATTGTTGCAAGCTCTTTTTGTGGTTTGCCGCTTGAACGTACCTCAATGCCACACTGTTTGGTTGGCTTGGTGCAGTACAAGAAGCCTTCGCTTTGAGCAGAAAGATCGGCAATGTCCCAGCCCGACTGTTCCATTTCGCGTTTATAAAACGCTACGGTTTGATCAACAGAAAGGGCGCCAGTGTAACGCATAAAGTCGTGTAGCGTTGTAGGAAGTTTGCGTGTTGAAGTATCTGCCAGCTTAAACGCGAGCGGTATCGGAACATCAAAGTGTTGAGCTTGACCAAGCTGCGCCTGTATATTTTTTTTGACGGACTCAGGTTTTTGCTTGCCGCACGCAGAAAACAAGGCGCAATAACCAAGTCCAACTAACAAATAAAGATACAGCACAGGATGCTTCATGACACCGCCGTGTTAAGTGATACAGAAAAATAAAAAATTGTTACTTAGCAGCTTTGAGTGCAGCAGCAGCGTCTTTTTGTTCTTTGGTAAGAACCTTTTCTTGGATACGCGCAGCTTTACCAACACGGTCGCGAAGATAGTACAATTTTGCGCGACGTGCTTTACCTGATCTTACCAGGCGAATACCGCTGACGGTTGGAGAGAAGAGAGGAAAAATTCTTTCAACACCAATACCATTAGCGCCAATGCGACGAACGGTGACGGTTGTAGCAACGCCGTTGCAGTGTGTACCAATGACATCGCCCTCAAATGTTTGAACGCGTTCTTTATCGCCTTCTTTGAGTGTTTGGCTGATTTCGATGGTATCGCCAACTTTGAATACTGGGATGTTCTTTTCTGTGCCGACATTGAGAATGGTTTCTTTAGTTAAGGTGCGTGCTTTCATTGTTTCCTCTGCGTAAAAAGCAAATGCTAAAAACTGTATTTCTGAAGTATAAACTAATTATGCATATTGGCAATGCCAGGTGGTCAAATCTATCATGTTTGGCTCATTTATTCAAGCCGTTCGTTGGTTTAGCTAAGGTCGGGGTGGAGTCCCAGCCAGCGGTCCAAAATAATGGCAATGGCCGATCTGACTGAAAGATGGTTGTAGTCGGTCATGCCCTGAACCGGGGCCAGCAAAAAATCGCTAGAGGTGATCAATTCGTCCGCCAAGCCCTGACCGGTACCGAACAAGAACAAAACGGGTCTTCCTGATTCCCAGACTCGGCCGTGGCTAGTAAAGTCTATTTTGCCTGGGTGGTCATGATATTTGGCCGATGTGGTGATGATAATAGGGGCCGTGCCTTCTTGCGCCGTAATGGCAGCTATGACGTCCTGCAGGCCATGAACAGTACGGACGCGACTGACGGCGTGGTGTCGACTGTAATTATACTGCCTGCCTTCTTCGGAGATCCAAAAATTGAGCAGGGTTGCCATGATGGCTTGCTGGTCAACCAATGGGCTGACCATAAAAAAGTTTTTGATGCCATACGTTGCGCATGAGCGGGCGGTATCATGCAGGTCAATTGAGGTAATCGATGTTGTGCCGATGATGCCCTCTTTGAGCTTGACCTGAGTGTGCATCAACGCAACGTAGTGGGGTGGAATAATACGCTGAGCGCGTGTGCAATCCTCTTTGCTTGGTTGTGACGAGGCAAACCAGTCAAAGCGGCGGAGCATGGTTTTTTTGCATGCTTCTTCTGTGCGCCATGCCTCAATAGCCGCATGATTACCCGATTGTACGATATCTGGGATGCGCATGCCGTGCCATTCAACCGGCAAGCCATATTCAGGGTGATCTAAAAAGGGGCCAGAGAATGATTCCTTTTCAACCGATGACCAGGTGCCCACAATGCCGGGCAGCAGGCGCAAGAAACCTTCTAAAAAAACTTGGGCAGGAACGTCGCCGCCCATCAAAACGTAATCGCCAATGGATAGGACCAGATCTGCGTATTTTTGCTCTACGCGGGCGTCGATGCCCTCGTAGCGCGAGCAGACCAAAATAAGATGCGGTGTTGTTGATGGTGTTACAAGCGCAGGACGTTCGGTTGCTTGATTTACAGACTCAGCAAGACGCTTCAAGACCCGTTGCGTTAGCTTGGTGCCCTGAGGCGAAAAGAAAATTTTAAACCCAGTCCCCCACTGTTCTTCGCAGTGCAAGATTGCTTTTTCAACAACCTCTGGCTTCAGGATCATGCCAGCACCAGGACCGGCGGTTGGCTCATCGATGCGTTCTTTGGGTTGGCAAAAATCTGAAAAGCGAATGGTGTGAATACTGATAAGCCCTTTTTCTATGGCGCGTCCAATCAGACTAAGCCGTAAAAAAGAGTCGTGAACTTCCGGAAATACCGTGATAATCGAAATTTTCATGAATTGTACAAGTTCCCCCAAAGACAAAGGGCTGGCTTTGGTATAGCCAGCCTAAAACGGCATAATTGTTGCTTGTGGTTAGCTAACGCTACTCCAGAATTTCAAGAACCGCGCGTTTATGCTCCTTGGATGCAGCAGCATGAACGAGTGTTCTGATGGATCGGGCGGTTCGGCCTTCTTTACCAATGACCTTGCCCAGATCTTCTGGTGCAACGCGCAGTTCAATAATTGTTGATTGTTCGCCGGTAATTTCAGACACAGATACGCGATCTGGCTTGTCGACGAGTTTTTTTACAATGTATTCAACTAAATCTTTGAGCATGCTGACTCTCCTAATATGCTTATTTTCATGTCAAAAACATCTTCATTAGCGTCACAAAAGACGCCTACGCTGTACAACAATCGAGTGAGCGTTAGATATCTTCAAGAACCCTGTGTAGCTGAAGCGTGCGCCTTCAAGAGCTTGACTACAGCGGGTGAGCATTCTGCGCCCTTCGCGATCCAATTTTGGATGCGATCTTTGTGGAGCTGAATAGCTACGTGCTTGAGTGGGTCGTATGTGCCCAAGTCTTCCAAGCAAGCGCCATCACGCTTTTTGCGTGAATCGACTGCAACAATGCGCCAATAAGGTCTATTCTTCTTGCCTATACGACTGAAGCGAATTATAACTGCCATGTGGTTGTATCCTTTCAAACTACCATAAGCAACATGAAAAAGAAGTATTCGTTTTGGGAGCCTTTACATAAAAAACCGTTTTAGCTTGCCCATTTTTCTAAACATTTTAACAAATTGTTTGCTTTGTTCAAATCTTTGTAACAATTGGTTGATATCTTGCACAGTTACACCAGCGCCGGAAGCGATTCGCTTTTTGCGCGAGGCGTCCAGTACTTGTGGAACATATTTCTCTTTGGCAGTCATCGAACTGATGATTGCCTTAAATTTTTTCATCTCGTCTTGGCCCTTTTCCATCTGGTCAGGGGTCAGGTTGTGAGTTCCTGGGAGATAGCGGCTGATTTTTTGCAGGGAGCCCAATTTATCGATCATGCCGATCTGCTCGTAAAAATCCTGCAGGGTGAACGAGCCGTCCATAAGCCGCTTGGCCAAGGCATCCTGGCTTGGGGTGTCAATGTTTTCACTGGCCTTTTCCAGCAGGGTCTGCATGTCGCCCATGCCCAAAATGCGGGTGGTCATGCGTTCGGGGACAAAATTTTCAAGATCTTCGATCTTTTCACCTACACCTACCCATGCGATGGGTTTGTGTAGGGCGTAGCGGAAGGCAAAGGCTGCGCCGCCACGGGTGTCGCTGTCCATTTTGGTGAGGATCGCCGCATCAAACGGAACGACCTGGTCGAACGCCTGAGCGACTTTAAGCGACTCCTGGCCAGTCATGGCGTCTAGCACCAAAAGCTTGTGCTTGGGGGCTAATTTGGCGTTAATTTGCTCTAATTCCTGCATCATCTCGCGGTCAATGTGTAGTCGGCCGGCTGTATCCAAAAAAAGATGGTCGTACTGACCCTCTTTGAAGTGCCCATAAATCTCTTGGGCTGCTTGAACGGGAGCCTGGGCCTTGGCGCGATAAAACCCAGAACCGATCTTTTTTGCCAAAATCTCGAGCTGGTCGATAGCTGCTGGTCGGTAAAAGTCCACCGATGCCAGTAAAATATGGCGCTTTTTATTGCGTTGCTTGGCCTGCTCCATCACGTGGTGGGCTAGCTTGGCCGTCGTGGTTGTTTTGCCCGATCCCTGCAGACCCATGACCATGATGACCGATGGGATCTGAAAAGTGACAGCGCTTAAGCTGTTGCGGCCGCCTAAAAATTCGAGCAGCTTTTCGTGCACAATTTTAATAAACAGCTGTCCCGGATTGAGCGTGGTGGTGACTTTTTTGCCAATGGCCTCGTTTTTAATCTCTTGCAAAAAGGCTTCCACGATGTTGAGTGGAACGTCGGCTTCGATGAGTGCATTGCGCACGTCGCCGATTGCCTGATCGATATTTTCTTCGGTCAAGCGGCCTTTGTTGTTCAACCAGCTCAAAACGCCTGAAAATTTTTGCGAGAGAAATGAAAACATGTAACACCGTAAGGCTTGCCGAGGGGCTTTTTGTTGTTTGCACACCACAAAGATAGGCTATAAATGTACCAAATTGTGTGATTTTTACTAGGGGCTTGGTCCGCCTTCGCCCCCTCGATTACACTCGGGGCTATGGCGGGACAGCCTTCGCCATCTGACTGGTTTACCCAGCCGTAGCTCGCTTGCGAGCGAAGGCTGGTGCCGGGAGGCGGAGTTGAACCGCCGACACAAAGATTTTCAGTCTTCTGCTCTACCACCTGAGCTATCCCGGCAAACAAAGATTTTCAAAGTTATGTGAGAAGGCTTCAAAACGCCGCGAGGGCGCCGAAACAGATGGAAAGTAGACTACAGTGCAGATATGCTAATGTCAACCGAAAATTCTGGTATGCAAGCAGACCCTTGTCTTTTCTGCGATTCTGAGGTTGAATGATACAGATGATACGTTGCAAAATTCATCTGTATCACCTCAATGATGTTTGCGTAATGTAAATGCATGATTGGATGGGCACAAAAATATTTTGTAAGGGCAAGGAAAAACATGAGTCCTCTCTCTCACACAACCAAAGAGTCTGATTTTATTAAGCATTGCAAAGATGTTATTAAGTCACTGGGTGTGGTATTTGGCGATATCGGTACCAGCCCTATTTACACACTCTCCGTTATTTTTTTACTGATTCCTGTAACGCTTTCAAATGTGTTGGGCGTGCTTTCGTTGATTGTGTGGACGCTTTTTATTTTAGTAGCGGTTGAGTATGCTTGGCTTGCCATGAGTTTGGGCAAAAAGGGTGAGGGTGGAACCATCGTGCTCAAAGAGCTGTTGGTGCCGCTGCTTAAATCACGCAAACATGCAACTTGGGTTACAGCCCTTTCGTTTATCGGCATCGCGCTCTTTTTTGGTGATGGTGTGATAACGCCGGCCGTTAGTATTTTAAGCGCTGTAGAAGGTATCTTGCTTATTCCTGGCTTAGCATTTATTAATCACTACATTTTGATTGTGACTGCGTGTGTCATAGCGGTCCTGTTATTTGTTTTTCAGCACAAGGGCACGGAACGTGTATCAATCATGTTTGGTCCCCTCATGATCCTGTGGTTCTTTGCACTTGCGACGTCAGGAGCGATGGCGATTTCTCAAAACCCCGTTGTACTGCAAGCGCTGAATCCCTGGTATGCCATTAAATTTTTATTCACCAGTGGTATGACAGGATTCTTGGTGCTTTCAGGTGTTATTTTGTGTGCTACTGGTGGTGAGGCATTGTATGCCGATATGGGCCATCTGGGCCGTAAGCCAATTCAACGTGCATGGTATTTTGTTTTTATTACGCTGATTATTACCTACCTGGGGCAGGGTGCGTTTCTATTGCAATATCCCGTGGCAAAATTGGTTTTGTATGAAATGATTTTGCAGCAGTCGCCACTGTTGCTGTATGTTCTTTTTTTGGTACTCAGCTTGTTGGCAACAGTGATTGCATCGCAGGCTATGATAAGTGGCATCTTTTCAGTGGTGTACCAAGGCATTACCACCAACGTGATGCCGATGTTTAAGGTTGATTATACTTCCAGCAAATTGCGATCACAGGTTTATATCGGCACGATAAACTGGACGCTGATGTTTGCGGTTCTTTTTATCATCATTCAGTTTAAGCATTCGCATAACTTGGCAGCGGCTTACGGTTTTGCAGTGACTGGAACTATGACCATTACCGGATTGATGATGACGCTGATTTTTTGGTATCGGCGTTCGATGGTTAAAATGGTAAGTGCTAGTATTGTGACCGGCTGCGGACTGCTTTTTTTCTTGTCCAACATGTGCAAAATTCCGCACGGTGGCTACTGGTCAATTTTGATTGCACTTTGTCCGCTCAGTTTGATTTTGATTTACACCTCGGGACAACGCAAGTTGATACGATCATCGCAACCCATGCCGCTTGATATGTTTTTGGAGCAGTATGAAAATGTGTACAATGCCGCTATCAAAATCAAGGGCACTGCGCTCTTTTTTGTGCGTGATATCAAGATGGTGCAACCGTACGTGATGCAAA
>JAHFBR010000058.1 GCA_023249955.1 bacterium | reverse complement strand
GGACAGATACACGCTTTGAGGATCTTACATGACCATTTCATCTCGTAAAAGAATTGCCACTTTTATTCTTGGCTTGATGCTGGCTGCTCAAGCATTTGCCCTTTATCCGGCAGAGAAGGCAGAGCCAACATCCTTTGTTCAAAAGATTGCTGATATGAACATGCGTTCTTTTGGGTGGGAGGACGATGACTGGGATGCGCATACCATGCGCGAGTTTTTAACCGAGCACATGAAGCGTCGCTTGCAGCCAACAGCTAAGCAAAAGCGTCACAAAGCATATGAGTTTTACAAGACCTTGGATAGAAACAGGGCCGGTCAAAGCTCGGTACTTTTTGATGCTGAAACAACGTGGGGAGATACCACGCTCTTTTGTGGCCAGGGTGACAGAGAGTTGTATGTTGCAGAAACGTTGGCGCGTACACAAACAGAGTTGGGCAAAGTAAGCTTGTTTACGATGTTGGCAGAGCCAATTCGCGATGTTGAGCGGCTTGCCAAACGCCAAGAGATTATCAAAACCATCCTGAGCGACGACCAATTGATTGAGCACTTTGATGCGTTATTTAAGGCGATGGAGATTCCTGAGAATGTTTTTTTGTCGTTCTACAAGCAAGATCATCTTGTGCATACGGTCAAGCATCACGGCAAATTTAATATCAATGCACTTGATGGATTGAATAAAAGTGAATTCATGCTTTTGCTGCGCAACATTTACGGACACCAAGAACGCATAGGGTGGGCTGCTGGTAACGCCTTTGCCGCCTTTGTTTTGACCACGTACGGTATTTTGAATCTGACGAATGTCATTGATATGCCTGAACAAATTAAAAAATGGTCAGACAAGTATTCTGGCAGCCCGGGGCCGATCTTTCCATGGTTATTGATGATTAACAATCGCTGGTTTCATTCACTCATTGCAATTGGCGGCGGGGTTTTATGTGGCTTGCAGGTCAAAAACAGTATTGAGTGGGTTGGCGAATGCATGTTTCTTGAGGAGTGTGTGCACACCATCACCATTCAGTTGGCGCAATTTATTAACGCTGCACGCGTGTTGCACGACAACCTTCAAAAGCACCCACAACTAGCAGGCTTTGATGAGTTTGATGGCCTGATAACATTCTTTGAAAAAACGATTCATGAATCTGAAAATCTCCAAGAACTGTTGGGGATGCTGGCAACCAAGACGTTTGAAGGCGAATGCTCTGTGCTTTCTCACAAAGGACGTATCGTGCGTGTGTATACCTTGATGCACGAAATTAAGAAAGAGCTGGAAGAGCTTGCTCACGGCATTGGCAAATTGGATGCTTACTTTTCACTGGCAAAACTTTTCAAAGAGTTTCAAGCCAAGCGTGTGGGCTTTTGTATGCCGACTTACCTGCAGGCTGAAACGCCACAGCTTCAGATTACCAATTTCTGGCATCCGCTGATTGATGAAAATGTTGTGATAGAAAACTCTGTAACGCTGGGCACCGATGGCCAACGTCCAAATATGATCATTACCGGACCCAATGCGGGCGGTAAGTCTACCGTTCTTAAAGCGATTGTTTTGTGCGTGATGTTGGCGCAAACGGTTGGCCTGGCCCCTGCGCAATCAATGAGCCTGACGCCGTTCAACTCAATCTCAACGTATCTTAATATTGTTGATGATATTGCAGCAGGCAACTCGTTATTTATGGCTGAGGCAAAGCAGGCCCAGCGTCTGATTGATAAGGTTGAAAAGTCTGGTCCTGGTGAATTTAATCTTACCGTCTTTGACGAAGTATTTAACGGAACCGCGCCGCTGGAAGGCAGCGCTGCAGCGTACAGCGTTGCGCACCATTTGGGTAAATTTCACAACACTATGTGCCTGATTTCCACGCACTTTTCACTGCTGACCAATCTAGAGCACGACACTTCTGCATTCCAAAACTATAAAGTTTCCGTGCATCAAACGCGTGATGGTGGGATTGCGTATCCCTACCTGCTTGAACAGGGGATCTCGCACCAAAACGTGGCGCTTGATATTCTGCGCGCCGAAGGCTTTGATGGGTCACTGTTGAATAAGGCTCAGGATATTGTTGCTCAGCATCGCTAGGCACTTAGGTTCTGTTGGCTTTTTATCGCAGCTCATAGTTTTTCTAACAAACATAGTGCAGAAAAATCGTGCTCATCCAATCCTGCTTGGAAAGATTTGTATGGCTAAGACGAACAGAGAAGCTTGCCTGGATCCCCGCCTACGCGGGGATGACGAAAATACGCTGTTGTCTGCTTATGTATTTAATAGAAAACTTGAAACCTCAACAGAGCCTACCTATCAAAGAGCTTTAAGGTTGGATTTTGAGGTTCTTCGATTTTCTTCTTCACAAAATTCAAAACGGTTGCTGCCATTTCGATTGCCTCTTCAACCTCTTGTCTATCGATATAAAAGCGATCGTCTGGGTAACGTGAATAGATAGCATAAGGATTGAGTCTTTCAACCGAATCAAAAAGCACTTTAAAATTTTGGTCAATTGCAGAGCAGAGCTCAACAAGAAGCTCTAGGTCATGTACCTTTTTTATAGGCTGTTTGGAGAAAAAAAGAAAAGCCTTTAAGGCCTTTTCGGCGCATTGATGCGTGTGATAGGCTGCTCCATCAAGGGTGTCATCATCATCTTTAATGCCCTTTTTTGCCATCTTCAGATCACTTAGTGCTTTGATTAACCATTCTTTAGGCCCTGGCATAAAGCACTTTCCCTTTGTTTTTCACCTTGAAACAGAGAGATGATTCATCTTTGAGCCAAGCATCAAATTCATTTTTTGTGAACACCAGAATATCTTTAGCAATCTGCATGCCACGCAATGAACGGTAACCAGCAAGTGAGCGTGTATGTTTTTTTTCTTCAGATTGGCTTACCACAATCAAAATATCCAGATCACTATCGTCGTCTGGATGACCCCAGGCATACGAACCAAAAACATAGATTGCCAGCGGATCGTAAGCCTTAACGAGGCGTTGTGCAACTTCTTCAATTTTTTCTGGGCTAATCATAGGTATCCTTTGATTACCACGCATTTTTACAAGTTTCGTGTGTCAAAGATAGCACACTTTTCTTGGGGCTTGCAATCTGTTTTACTGTTCTGTAAATCCAATGCATTGAGTGGCGGCACCCTGGGCATAGGGCGTTTTGTGCGATTTTAACTTATTATTTTGACGCCCTAGCATTTTAGAGATATCCTAAAAGTAGGATAAATGCTGAGTCTTAGCATTTTACTACACAAGGGAGCGTCCCTTTGACCGAGCTCGCTGCAGAGCTCATCTTCTCTTGCCAAAAGGCAATCACATTCCAATGACATAATGGTCTCTGGTATGGTTGCTGTAAACGACACAGGGAGGTTCCCGGTGGTGGCATATGTACGCCACATGCTTGTTTACAGTTTATTCATACGGCTCAATGCTTTGTAGCCACGGCTGAAGCCTGCGTACAATCAAAGTATGGGCAGAGGATGTATTATGTTTTCTTACATTGTTCGTACGCTATGGGGCGATGTTTCGCATGAGGAGTTCAAAAAATTTGGGCTTCTTTCCAGTGTTTTCTTTTTTATCATTGGCACCTATTGGTTGGTGCGATCACTCAAAGAGGTGGTGTTTGCCAATATCGTGGGCAAACTGTATCTGCCGTATGCAAAAATAGCATCACTCATAGCGCTTGTTTTTGTGCTGATGTTTTATTCCAAGCTGGTCGATTGGCTGGAAAAATATCGCCTCGTCTATCTGCTCAGTGCGGTCTTTGGTGCATTTTTTGCCATGGTTGCGCTGTTGGTTATGCATCCTAGTATTGGTCTTGCAAACACGGTGACCGATAAATATCGCTTCTTTAGTTGGATTGCGTACATCGGTATTGAATGTTTGGGTTCATTGATGCCGGCACTCTTTTGGGCGTTTGTTGCAAGTTCAGTTGATGCGCCATCAGCAAAAAAAGGGTACCCCATTATCATGGCCGGTGCGCAAATTGGTTCGGTACTGGGCGCATTTTTGGTGACACGGGCGAGTAGCATTGGCATTGGTTGGTTATTTGGCATTGGCAGCATCAGCATTTTGATTGTGCCGCTGATGATCAAATTGTTTGTAACCAAGCATCCAGATGCGCTGCAGGTGAAACAGGTCACCAAACATCAACCGACTGGCATCTTTGAGGGCTTGCGCCTGCTGTTTTCAAAATCATATCTGATTGGGATTTTAGCCGTCTCGACGTTGTACGAGGTAATTGGCGAAATTATTAATCTGCAGATGAAGTTCGCTGCTGTGGATGCCTATCCAACGCCGGAAAAACTTGCTGAGTTTATGGGGTTTTTTGGTGTGTCGGTTAACTTGTTGGCATTGGTGTTTGCCATTATTGGTACCAGCTTTGTTATTCGTCATTTTGGTTTTACATTTTGCATGGTGGCATATCCGGTTACCATTGGCTTGGCAGTGTGCGGCATTTGGATGTTTCATAGCCTGTGGCTACTCTTTGGATCGATGGTTGCGCTCAAAGGCTTGAGCTATGCGCTGAATAACCCCTGCAAAGAGTACATGTACATTCCAACGAGCAAAGATATCAAATTTAAAGCAAAAAGCTGGATGGATGGCTTTGGTGGTCGTACCGCAAAAGGTACCGGGGCATCGGTTGTTGCATCGTTTCCCGTCATGTCCGATCTGATTTTTTACGGCTCCCTGATCTCGCTGGGCGTCGTGGGTGTTTGGATTGCAATGGCCATGTACGTTGGCACAACCAACAGCCGCTTGATTCGCGAAGGCCAGATTATCGAATAAGCGTTTTTATGAGCCCCCTGATGGAAGCATCGGGGGGCTTTTTCTTTTGGTTATACAATTTCTTTATAAACACCTGTTTTTGCCACCTTTTACGCGATGGGAGTTTTCTGTTATAATTAACGAAATGGAGGCTATTATGACGAATTTTACATATTCTCGTGTTTATTTCATATTTTCATGCTTTTTAGCCCTTTGTTCTACCAATGTACAAGCAGGCGTTATTATAAGGCTTGCAACTGAGGCTGACATACCAGCTTGTGTCAAACTTGCGACGCAGGTTGCCCGGGATGTTTACAAGCCAATAACACAAAAGGTGAGCAAGGTTAAAAAATCGATTTTTAGACAAGGAATGCTTTTTGTGGCTGAAGATGACGAATCTAGAACCGTTGTCGGCTGCATGTTGGTGAACAATTTTTTTACTGTCGATTATTCTGACAAAGAAAATCGTGCGAAGTTTATAGCATTCGTAAAAAAACCAATCACTCCTGGTATCGATGTTTCTTCAATTTTTTTATCTAAAGTGTATGTGGATGCTGCTTGTCGTGGCAAAGGGATAGGCAAGAAAATGATGCTTTCTCTAACAACATTTTTTCCAGATGTGAAAAAAATCTACCTCAACACCTATGCAGCCAATGCTCAAGCGATTCGTTTTTATAGCGGCCTTGGGTTTAAAGAGTTGTTTCGGGTGAACGAAGGAAAGCCAAGGGAATGGATAGCTCTTGGTATCGATGCCGAAGCCTTGCAATAAAAAATCACCGGTTTTAAGAAAAAATACCCACTTTTACCACCTTTTTTGCCAAATTCTTAGTCTTATGGCAAACTCCAAGCATCTAACTGAAAGGAAAAACTATGTTAACCACACGACGTTCTTATGTCATGACGCTCTCGCAGTTCATGTACAAGGTGTACGGCTGGATGAGCGCTGCATTAACAATCTCTGCTGTCACCGCGTACAGCGTGTATTCAAACCCAGCAATTTTTTATGCCATCATGTCCAACAAGTTGCTGTTTTACGGGCTTGTGCTGGCACAGCTTGGCTTGGTCATTTTCTTCTCAATGCGCCTTGCAAAGATGAGCACTGCTGCAGCATCCGTGTGCTTTATTGCATACTCAGTGCTGACCGGTATCACGCTCTCAGCAATTTTTGCTGTTTATCAGCTGTCATCAATTTACATGGTATTTGGTATCACCGCTGGCATCTTTGGTATCATGTCGCTGTACGGTTACTTTACCAAAGCCGACTTGACCAGCGCTGGCAACTTCCTGACCATGGCGTTGTTTGGCATCATCTTGGCATCTGTAATCAATATGTTTTTGGGCAACCGCCAATTTGATTATGTGATCTCATTTTTGGCAGTTCTGATCTTTACTGGCTTGACTGCATATGATGTGCAAAAGATCAAAGATCTTGGTGCTGATGTTATCGGTCATGGCGAATCGGCGCACAAGGCAGCCTTGCTTGGCGCTTTGATGCTGTATCTTGATTTTATTAACCTGTTCTTGCATCTGCTTAACTTGTTGGGCAAGAGAAAAGATTAATAAATCGTCGAAAAAATGATATAAAAAAAAGGCCTATGGAGTATTCCATGGGCCTTTTTTTATTGGTTTGGCTTTGTTACGTAACATAGAAATGGTAAGCGCTATGCAATCAAAAAAAATTATCGTTGATATCAAACCCTTTGTTCCTCACGTCTTTGAAACGCTTGATGAGCACACTCAAGCAGGCATAACCAAGCTGGTGTATCAAGATGCAATCGCCTGGTTTGAAGCGGTGCAGGATGTTGAATTTTTAAGAATGGAATATCTCAGCGACGGATTAAAAGTTATTGGCATTATTGCAAAACCAAAAGATAGTGCCGGCAAAAAGCTGCCGGTGGTGATTTATAATCGTGGTGGCACGAATGATTCTGGCAAGATAACCGTTCGGCAGTTGCACCGCGATATTTATTTCTTGGCCAAAAACGGCTACGTGGTGCTGGCGACGCAATACCGTGGCAATGATGGCGGCCAGGGACGCGATGGGTGTGGGGGCGATGATGTGAACGATGTGTTGAATATCATGAGTGCTGCGCACGAGCTTGACTATGCCGATGCAACCAATCTTTTTATGGTTGGCTTTTCGCGCGGTGCGATGCAGGGGTTAATGGTCATGCGGCATTATCGCGGCTTCAAAGCGGCAGCTTTGATATCAGGGGTGTTTGACCTCCTTTATTTCGAACAAGACCGTCCGGATATGATTGAGGTGCTGATGAACGTGATCGGGCATACGCCTGGCAATAAAGACGAAGAGTATGCCAAGCGCTCTGCAACCCGCTGGGCAAATGAGATTACCACTCCGCTGCTGATTGCGCATGGTGAAAAGGATTCCATTGTTGATGTGCGCGAAGCGCGTGCGCTTGTGGAAAAATTGCAGCAGTACGGCAAGACCTATGAGGTGTTTTATTACCCCGATGGCGAGCATGATTTGACTGCTCAGCGTCCTGATATTCACAAT
>JAHFBR010000057.1 GCA_023249955.1 bacterium | reverse complement strand
CACTACCAAAATTACAACGCCGATAAAAGAGGCATTTGCTGAGGCCTGTGCCGTTGCCAGTCTTGGCATTCAGCACGGTAAAACAGCAATGCACAATATGATCAAAGTTGCACAACAACAGCCCGAGCTAACATCCGTTGGTGACATTGCTGCATTAAAAGTTCCACCTCAATATTTCAACGATGCCAGTAGGCTGTCACAAGAAGTCACTGGAAGGCTTCCTCATAACACAAAAAATAATCTTGCATTACATACCCAAGGTATTGCACATGAAATTGGAAGTTTTACTGATAGGATCAATAAAAACTTTGAGCATCTAATACAATCTGCAGGCTCTAGCTTAAAAGGTAATAATACCGCAGCTGGACGAGCCTTTCAAAAACATACAATAAGACAAGGCTCCGCATTTATTGGTGAAATTACGGGTAACGGGGTAAAAAATACTGAACAAGCAATGATCTATATCAATAAAATCCTAAAGTCCCCAGAGAGTACGTTTATTATCAGGCATTCAAAAGCCTATGGGGAAGTCCTTGATGTTAGATTACCAAATGGTGTGGGTGCAAGATGGACGGCCGACGGAAAAACGTTTATTGGTTTCCTAGAACAATATACAACAAAACAGTAAGAAAGATTTTATATGTCAAAATGGACAGCAGATTTTGCAAATGACCCTAAAAATGATTACGCATTAATTGTTGAGATTCTTCACAATGGCGAAGATGTGGCGGTTATAAAGAATGGAAAATATGGCCTAGAGCTTATATGGTTTGCTCATGGCAACGATCTCATCATCCCTTTGGATTGGCTTCTTGGACTGATAAATGAAGCAAGTAAGAGGCTTAAAATAGGACAATCGTGAATTTATTTCAAGAATGTATTATGGAAAGCAAATTAGATAAAATACTTGAATTTTTTGATGACGTTGAAGCAGTAAGTCCCAACTCATGGTTTTACTGTCCATTGGATGGATGGGTAATAGAAATATATCACGATGGTAGCATAACCCTTGGACTTATATAAAGCGTTCACTTCCAAGCACGTAACAACCGGAACTAACATCCGTTGGTGACATTGCTGCATTAAAAGTTCCACCTCAATATTTCAACGATGCCAGTAGGCTGTCACAAGAAGTGAAGGCTTTGCGTGCGGAATCATTTATCAGAGGGATTGTTCATAAGATACGTAATGTTGGCGACGATATCCTGGACATCATGGAAGGGGCTGGCGGGCATACGCTTGAGAGACACGTTGGGAGGACGCACAATGACCTTCTTTTACGATCTATGCGAGATGAAGCTGGGGCAATAACAACGTTTACCAATAAGCGAACAGCGATCAATGCAGTGAAAGAAAACTTAAGAAACAACGCTAAGGAAATAGCAGAATGGCTCAAAAGTAATCCGGGCTTAGACAAGAAAAAATCTTTTGAATATTTACATTCTCATGACATTGGAAAAGGCATTATCAAGGGTAAAAAAAATTCTCTATGTAACCTGGTAACATCAAAGATAGTATTAATCCCAAGCCAAGCAGATGAGCTTGGCTTTAAAATATTAACAGCATTTCCAATACCTAAGGCATAAGGTGCGTTATGAATAGATTAAAATATTTTCTGGACTGCTATTTTAATCAAGGTGAAGGATTTGATGATTTGGATAGGCTTATTCAAGAGTTTAAAGCCATTGAAAATGATGCATGCAGATTTCAATTTATTACTGAACTCCATCAAATTATGCAAACAAAAAATTACGAATTAGCATCACGCATTATGAAAAAATATGGCAGCAGAATATTGAACTTAGAAAAAACGGAAAAATTTATTAATTTTTTATACGACAGGCTTATAGATAGGCCAACGAATGTAAAACCCCAAGACTTTAAGCGCAATGTTAAAGTAGTTTTGTGTCCTGTTTGCTGCCCTAATCCAGAAAAAGTTACCGCTTTTAATTTGATTGAAAAAGCAACAATCGTAAAAAACAATCAGCAGATTTTTATCTGCAAACCATGCAAACTTGTTTGGCTCTCTGAGGATATACAAGCCGATAATGCACAAGATTATAAAAAGTTCATGAAAACACTTGGCCTTAAGGGCCTGTGGAAAGAGCTAAGCGATGTGGACACCTTGTAAAAATCGGTAAACAATGTTAATAATACTTAAAAAACAAAAACTCTTCAGCTTTTCAAGCAGAAATGGTATTTTTTGCCCTGAGGAGTTTTATGATATTTATAAAAAATACGGTTTTTATTGTCGTGATGCTTGCTGCACCGGTGTTTTCGCTTGATGCCATGCTCTGGTCATGCTTACCAACAAACTGCAGCTCTCAAGCTGACGATGTCACACCACTCCACATTGCGGCACTTGATGGCAAGCTGGCAGAGGTTCAAATATTACTCGAAGCCGGGGCAAACCCAAACGCAGTCTCGTACCAACTGGGCACACCGTTGCACTGCGCAGCATTTTCCGGGGATATTAAACTTTCACAACTTCTGCTTGAATACAGCGCAAGCAAAGATCACTACGCAAACCTGCGGCGTTTTTTTCAGTATTGTA
Organism: bacterium; assembly: GCA_023249955.1. Classification (GTDB taxonomy): domain Bacteria; phylum Babelota; class Babeliae; order Babelales; family RVW-14; genus JAHFBR01. The sequence goes on along the minus strand of JAHFBR010000057.1, from coordinate 4,726 downwards.
AACACTATTGCGGTGATAAGATGCGTAAGATGATTAATCCGCCACCACGCCTCTGCGTCTCTGTTGATCCAGCAAGTATCGCGGTGTACTGGTGGGGAGATGGAGAGCTTACAAAGCTACTCAGCTCTGATGATCTTGACACATTCTTGCTTCATCTGCTGTGTCTGGGCTAGAACTTATCCATCATTTCAAGCCGCTCCTGATATCTGCCGCCTTTAAAAACAGCATCACGCCAGGCTTTGATCATCTCAAACGCCTGCTCCGACGTCACAAAATCGGACGGTAACACCAACACATTGGCGCCATCATGCTCTTTAGCTAAGCGTGCCACATCAGCATTCCAGCATAGTGCAGCATAAATGCCTTTAAAGCGATTGGCGGCGATGCTGACCCCAACACCCGAACCACAGATCAAGATCCCGGCCTGTGCGCCACCATCGCTGATGGCCTTGCACACACGCTGTGCGTACAAAGGATAATCGGTGCGTTGCTCATCGTGCGTGCCAACGTCCAGCCACTCAACATCGCCAAAGTGTTCAACAATCGCCTGCTTAAGCTTAAAGCCGCGATGATCAGCCCCAATAGAAATCTTCATCTTCAAAAGCCTTTTTTGGTTTTGTATCGTGTGGCGTCCAACTCATCCAGCATGTTTTATAGCTTGAGTTGACCATCAAACGCATCTCTGCAATTTCGTTGCGTGCGATCTTTGCCGCCAACTCTTCGTTAACTGCAAACTTGACCAGGTACACACCCTTAAAGAAGCTATACGATGATCCAAAGAAGCGTTGAATTTCTGGCTCAAGCTCAACCTCTTTGATACTCTCTGGCGCAACCTTGTGCGTTCCATCAAGTGAAAGATACAGCGACCACAGGGCTGTTTGATCGGTCAATGAGGTATACAATTTATCACGAATATCGGACAGCACGTAGAGCGCAACCCAGTGCTTATTCTCTTCCAGCTGACGTTTAAGCATCTCTTCTTGCGCTTCAGCACTCATGCCCCGCTTGTCGCCATACAGCTTGACGTACGTAGTGCGTACAACATCAGAAAGCCATAATGCGTTAAAAACCCCTTTGGTTTGGAATTCGTCATACACGGTAGCCATGCGGCGGTATGCTGTTGCTACATCGGCAATACTTTCGCGCTTCGTGCCCTGAGGAAATTCTGACCTGACCACATCGTGATATTTAATGCACGATGTTGTCACCAACAAAATCCCCGCAAGCCCCATGAACCGCGCCATGTTTTTTAAATGCATAATTTTCTCTTTCGTTGCGATGAAAAGTTGCAACTCGATATCTTTCATACTACTGTACCAGTATATACCAAAAAAAACACGGCCTGTTGAAATGATCGTGAAAAAATTTATGCACAATGATAAGCTGTGGGTACTTTGCACCACAAACCGGAGAAAATAAAAATGATACAATCGCTCCCCGCACTCATCGCCTGGCGGTACCTTCGCCACAAACAAAAAGACAGCAACATTGCCGTCATGATCAAAATCTGTTTTTTGGGCATTGTGATCGGCACCTTCGCCCTCATGCTGACGCTCATCATCACCAACGGCTTTGAAAAGGTCATTCATGAAAAAATGCGCGGCATCAACGCGCCAGTAGTCATTTACAGCCCGGGCCAGAAGCTTGATTATGACGCGCTTGAAAAGGCGCTGCTCAAAGATTGTGGCAACGTGATTGCCGGCATCAGCTGCAACAGCGTCAAGCAGGCAATCTTGGATGATGAAAAAAATCAGACGGTGCTTTTTTTAAAAGGCATAGATCCAGCAAAAGAGAGCTCGGTCACCACGTTGGCAGAAAAAATTACGCTGCCGCTGGCAAAAAAACCGAGTGAACGAAGCGTCCTGCTGCCAAAGCTGTTAACGCCCAACAGCATGCTGGTTGGCTATAAAACAGCCCAAGAACATGGGCTAGAGATTGGCCAGACCGTCACCCTGCTGATCCCAGAGCCGACCGGCAAAAAACGCCTGTCGCTGCGCAGCAAAAAGGTAACGGTTGCTGGTATTTTTAAGATTGGCTTGGAAGAGTATGATAACAACATGGCGTTTGTAACCATGGACACACTCAACAGTTTTTTTGATGAACAAGGAGTCGATCAGATCATCATCAAGCTACTGCAACAGTCTGATCGGTACGAAACAAGAGCCATTGCACAGCTGCAACAACGCCTCCCCGGCCTGACGGTAACGTCGTGGAAAAATCTGTACCCCGCCGTCGTGGCATCATTAAAGCTAGAAAAATATGTCATGTTTTTTATACTCGCACTCATCACGCTGGTTGCCTGCATGAACATGATCTCGTTGCTGTTTATGCAAATTCAGCACAAGCGCCGCGATATCGCCATTTTTAAGGCCATGGGCATGGCCGCTGCACACATGAAAACAATTTTTTTATTCATGGGCATGAGTATCACGCTGTGCGCCTCGCTGGTGGGCCTTGCACTGGCCGCGCTGGCCGGCTTTGTGCTGGAGCGGTATCCGTTCATCGAGCTGCCAGACGTTTATTACGTTTCATATTTACCCGCCCGCATGGATGCAGAAATTTTTGTGGTTGTCTTTATCGCCACCCTGCTGCTGGGATTTTTGGCAACGTGGATTCCTGCAACGCGTGCATCACGGGTTGTGGTTGCGCAGATTTTGCGGCAGGAGTGAGCTTTACGCCTCATACCCAAGGTGCTTTTTTACGCTCTCCCAGGCGCTGATTGCACGCCATTTGGCGTTATCAAGTTGCTTTTTGCAGCGTTCAATCAGTGGAACCGGCGGATGTGTTTCTTTGTAGACTTTGATCATTTGAACAATATTGCGGCAACTGGCTGCTTTGTCATGCTGACCCAATTGTTCGTAAATCAACGCGTGCTCTTCCGCCGACTCTGCCGCTGTTTTTGTCTGCCGAACCCCATTAAATTCCCAGTCACTTCGAACATCAACATCAATTTTGGGGTGCTGAAGAAGCAGCTCCACAACATCTTCCCAGCCATTTGCCGCCGCAAGATGCAAAAAGTTGAAACCTGGTTTTGAAAAATTATTGACCCTGGTGCTTGGGTGAGCCAAAAGCATTTTTAGGGTCTTTTTATTACCATGATATTTAATCAATAAATTATCGTATGGTTGCGCCCCCGCATCTAACAAGAATCTTACTACTGCATGATACTCATCACCCTGATTGATTGCATGCCAAAGAAGCGCGTCTTTTTCCCCTTGCCCTAATTGCCACCACCGCAAAGACTTTAACTCACTGATGCGATATACGCGCTTTAGCTTTGCCAATTCACATAGCTTTGCAAGTTGTTCCTGTGCCTGAGGCCGCATTGATTTATTAAGCTCTCCATGCACAAGTTGGTGTCGACGTCTATCAGTCTGCCCTACATGGATAACATCCTGGGGATCACAATATTTAAGAATTTCACCCATAACATCGCTGGGTAACCGATCAAGCAGGCACTCATCGCCGACTGGAATGCTGGGATCCTGCAGCTCTATCGCTTCTGCCTGCTCTTCTCCCGCTGACAAATCCATCGCTTCAATACCACCACTCGCCAGCAGACACACCATTGCTGCGCTTAATAAACCATGCTTCATAAAAGTCCCAACCAAACAATGTTTTTGAGTTAATTTCAGCGCATGGTTTATATCACAGCTCTGGTAAAGACTCAAGAAGCACGCAAAATATGCATGACACAGCATACATTGGGCATTAAAAAAGCGGTGTCGGGTGACACCGCTTCGTAATCTTTATACATTAAAACGTTTTATGCACTCGGCGCTGGAATGTGAAAAAACCATTTAATTGCGTCGTGAATGCCTCGAGTCAAGATCGACGTATTCTGTTCATATAAACGTGTATATTCCTCGGTAGTTGCAAAGGATGGGATTCCCATAAAACGCGTAATCGTATACCTTGTAACACCATATGCTATTAAGCCTGTAATGGCCCAAGCTGTGCACCACTGAGCACCGGTTTTAAGATTAGAGCTAACATCACCGAGTATATCCTTGGCAAACCCTTTGAATCCACCAGCTTTTTCTTTTTTCTTCTCGCCCCCAAGCTGTTTTTGCATCTTTTCAAGCATCTTTATTTGCAACGCTAAAGATTGCAGATTAAGAACTTGCTGCATACCACCCGTCATCCATACATTAGGTTGCTTCTGAACATCGCTAAGCATACTGGTTAGCATATCGCGCGTAGCCTGAGTGTTAAACAATGTTAGCAGTTCTTGCTGCCCTGGTCTTGGTGGTTGTTTTTCCGCAAACAGTATGTTGCCACAAAGTACAAGCGCTCCAAGCGCAAATAATGGGATAAGGTATATACGTTTCATGGTAGATCCCCCTAAGCGTTTTTTAAACATTACATTTATAACCTCTATGCTTATTTCCAAATTGAGCTTATCTATAGGGTATCACGCAGCATGATGCCTGTAAAACGCCCCCCGTCAACAGGTGGAAAAATGGACACATCCCATGAAGTATCGAAATACTCCATGGGATGCATTTTCTATTAGAATTATTTAGGGCTAGGCAGGAAGCAAATAATAACCGGCTAAACAAAGTGCCGCGGGAACACCTAACTCAGCTGCCAAAACCATTGGCATTTGAAGAAGTGGATATCTGAATGCATCCACACAAGATGAACGTACATATGGCACGGCTCCCAAGAGAGCAATACCCGCTAAAATCTTTTTATAATGAGGTCTAAGCGCGTCATATGCCCT
>JAHFBR010000056.1 GCA_023249955.1 bacterium | reverse complement strand
TTTTATTCAAGACTGGCAGCGGGTTGAGCAGTGGGTTAAAGATGGTTCACCGCTTGTTGTCAGCCCACAGCAGGGTTTAGTGGTTAAGGGTGGCAAAGATTCTGTTGAGATGAATCCTGGCTGGTTCAATTATCCGGTGCCACCGTATGTTTCGTTGAATGATGCGTTCATGCCGAAGGCTACCAATAGATTGTTTATGGGGCGTATAGCGGCCAAAGTGGCAGGTGGTGCTGAGGCACTCAAGCCAGCGGTGCATGCATTACAACAACAATTGCAGGGCAAAGAAAAACTCGCTTCGATTAAAGAACTGTTCAATACCATGAAGTTCGGAACGCCTCAACAGGCGGCGGCAGCAGTGGTTCTTTTTGTGACAAAAGTTGAGGAGTGGATTGCGGTGCGTTCGCAAAGCACAACGCTTGATAAAGCTTCGCAGGCGTACTTAAAACGCATGGCGTCGTATGTTACGGGCATTGCCTGTGATGTGTTGCGTGTTGTTAAGCTCGATGTACAAAATCCAGAATTCACCAAACGCCTGCTCCCCATCAGATTTTTAGAAAATCTCTTTTGGCAGCCCCTTCAAGCCGACATTATCGATAATATTTCTGTTGCATCGTTTGTGCTGGGTTGGTTGGGTGAAGAACAACAAATTGCTGTTGAACTCGAAACACAAAAAACGCCTCTGGGTAAAGTCAGTACCAAGCTGGTGATGGCGAGAGATTTGGCCATGGCGCCGGAGCTAGAAAAATCCTGGGTGGACTTTTTGATCGGATTGAAAAAAACCGAAGCACTTGGCCGAAAACATCCTTCGCTATTATCGCTTGCTAAAAAATCTCAAGACGCATTTGGTGGCCTATTTTTCAAGCTTGCCGAACTTGACATGTTACCGGTATGGCTGAACGTATCGTTTGCGCAGGTGCAACATGGGCATCCAGAAGACATCGTTGAACAATTGGCAAAAGAATATCTGAGCCAAAAAGATTTTCTTGCAGCCCTTGTTGAAAAAAAGAGTGCGATTGAGTCGTTTAACATTACTGCTTTTGACGATCCAAAGAAATTTGCAACGCAGTGGGCGACGTTTGGTACGCTCCTGAATTACTTTATCGGTGACGGTTTTACGCAGGCATTTCGCGGCGCCAACAATTTTGGCAAGTTGGCAGCGCTTGGAATCATGCATAAATTTGTTGATACGTTTGACGTATCGATTAAGGCGGTGACCGGGAGCACGCACGCAGATTACAAGGCAAAACCCGCAGAACAGATGAAAAATGTTCATACAATGTTGTTGGAGTATCGCAAGCTGTTTTACACGTGGATTGAGCTGGTTGGGCATTTTAGCATAGTGTACAATCGCGGCAGTATTCACGAATCTGGTAGCTTTTTGCCAGACTTCAAAAAGTTAATTGATACTGTTTTGGATAAAACCATTTCGGTACAACCTGCAATGCTGCAAGCTTCTCGAGATTTTGATGTTGCTGCTGTCACGATAGGAAATGCCAATAACATAGACAGGGCGGTTCATCCAAGGACATATGAAGAAACTTTCATGATGATCCACCAATGTCTTTTGGTAACATTGCAGGCATTGAATAAAGACGCTGGGGCAGGTCAAATTCAAAGGCCACCATTGTTAGCTACTCTTGAAGATTCTTGTAAAAAATTGCGGGCACCATTTACCGATGCCACCCTTACCTACGCCATATCAGATCCATCGCTTGTGGGTATTAATCTTCAGGCAGGGAGCATGACCGTGTTATATAATTTGGCGCTTCTCAATCACAGTATGCAATTTGAGCTCCATTACAGTAAGCAAAACAATCGGGTACGATCAAAGTTCTCATTTTTTGGACGGGATGCAAGACGTTGGCAAAGTATTTCGTACTATGTTCAACTGATGGGGCTTCTCGGTCTTTTTATAATACCGCATGATCCAATTGTCACGGATGTTTCGGTTTCTTTTGAAATTATTACAAGGCGTCCTGAAAAAGCAGTTGAATTGCAAAAACAGATTCAGTCGTTAGTAGGTTATATTGTGGGACAGGGCGATCCCTGGAGTGTTATTCTTAACGCAATGGGGGGTGGCGTAAAGTGCGCTAAAATTCTTATGAGCCAGGCTCGATTTAGCGAAGATATGCGAAAGCGTAAAAGATGTTTTGATCGATTAGGAGGCTTCTTGGCATATGTTCGTCGTTCGGTCATCATAACAGTCATTCAAAAAGGTCTTGAAGATAAAGATGTGGTTGTGCGGGTGGCAGCTCTTGGGTTACTTGGCGATCTTGTTCGCAAAGATAAGGTGATTGATGAAGCTTTGGCGATTGTGCAAAAGTTCATAGCGCCTGATCAACCGCTTGAATTGCAAAAGGCAGCTTGTGTTTTGCTCAAGACCATTGCTTCGGTTGGCAAGAAGATTGATGAGGTGTTGGCGATTGTGCAAAGAGTAATTGTTCCAGGTCAACCGCTTGAACTGCAAAAGGCGGCGTTTCGTGTTTTGGAGGAGCTGGTTAAAGAAGATAAGGGGATTAATGAGGCACTAGCGATTGTACAAAGAGTCGTCACCCCAGATCAACCACTTGAGTTTCACAAAGTGGCGCTAGGGCTTATTGAGAAGCTGTTTAAGAAAAAATTGGCCTATGACGCTGTTGCAGTGGTTGCGACTCAAATGATGCAGAGCCCCAATGAGTATACTAGAGCTAAGGGTCTAAAACTTGTTAAGAAGCTACTTGATAAGGATCACCAACCGGCCTATGAACTTATTGCAAAATCAGCGGCTCAAATGTTGCAGAGCCTTGATCATTCTACCAGATGGGAAGCTCAAAAGATTCTTGAAGTAGTGTTTGATAAAGGGCAGGGCTATGAGGCTGCCATCGCGGCTGTTAAGCAAGGCGAACAAGATGAAAATACGTATGTTCGAGAAGATGCCGAAAAATTAAAACAACTTCTCAAGGAAAAGGGGAAATGGCCTGCTACCCCGTAGCCTGTGCCAACGCTTGTTTAACCCGCACAAAAACCGACTCCCAGTCTCCCGGTTTTGGCTGACGCACTCTAAATGCTTGATGTCAGCTTTCTGTCTCCGATATGCTTAGCCATCAAGATGATGAGATAGTTTTTTTAAGGATGGGAAGCATATGAATCAAGCTGGCATACGTCACTACCGTTATCTGATTATTGTTTTTAGCTTCGTGTTTACAAGCATGCCGTTGCAGGCGATGGAAGAAGCTGCGCTAGCGACACCAGTGTTTGATCCAGGACTCCTCAGGGCGATAGCGGAAGGCCAGGGGTATGGTTACAAATATGGCAATTTGAAGCTTTTGAAAAAGCTCTGCAAGAGTTTTCCGGCGCAATTTGGATACAAAATTGCAGTTCCAGAATTTAAAGGCATCCCGTCTGACAAGATCCAGGAGTTTCTCCAGAAGAAAACAGAATTTAATGTCGTCGAAAAATGGAGCGCAGCAGTCAAAACATTGCCGAATAATGTCCTGATGACAAAGCAATATCCAGAAGCTTTTTTAACAGCTCGCGAAGATTGTGAAAAGCAAGTACGTGATGCATTTAATACAATGCTTGCCGGGGATCGTGTAAATTTCAGCTTTGATAAAGAATTTGACGTTAAGGGCGTCGATGATTTGATCAAAAAAATCAGTAACGCCAAAGAAAAATTCATGGTGCGTAGTACCGGCAAAGAGGATACGCGCGAACTGGCCAATGCCGGTGGCAATGAAAGCAAAGCAAACGTGGCACCCGTGGCCAAAGAGATTCTGGAAGCGATGAAAGAGGTCGTTGCATCATATTTTGGCATTAAGTCATTAACGCAACGGGTAGGAGCAGGCGATCAATCGCTCTTTGATCCAACGCCATTCACGCCTGTTTTAATTCAACGCATGATCGGTGAAATTGGGAATCAGCTGCCAAAATGCGGCGTGATGTTTACCGAAGAGGCGGAGGGTGGAACATCAAAAAAAACTGAAAGGACTACCGGCATCACCGTAGTTCAGTGTGCTTATGGCCACAACGAAGGTGTGGTTAATAGTTTGATACCAGTCGACACATTTTACGTTGATGCAGCAAAAAATATTTATCCGGTGATTCGTAAAAAGACGCATCGCATGAAGCCGTCTGGTGAACAGAGGTTGAGTTTAGAAAAGAATATCGGCGCGATTGTTGATGAGTCGGCACTGAGCAAAGATGCGGTCCTGACGCTTAAAGCATTTGCCCAGATGCTGGAAAATTATTACCAGTGGCCGATGGATGTTGAGTTTGTGGTGAACGAGCAAGAAAAAACGATTTATATTGTCCAAGCGCGTCCAATCACGCATAACAAAGCACAAGTAGAGCCGTCATATCTTTTGAATACCGAAAAAATCCCAGCAGAAAGCAAAGTTGCGGGCAGTGCGATTGGCGTTGCTGGTGGAGCGGTGCGATTTATTGAGAATGCTCAGCAGATTATCGTTGCCGATGATATTGGCAAGGCTCTGAGCGTCTATCAAGAGGCTGGCCGTGATCGGTCAATAATCCAAGCGATTATTGTGGGCAAAATGGCGCCATCAACATCGCACGAAGCAACGACATTTCGTGGTGAGAACAAGCCGGTGATTTTTATTCAAGACTGGCAGCGGGTTGAGCAGTGGGTTAAAGATGGTTCACCGCTTGTTGTCAGCCCGCAACAGGGCTTGGTGGTCAAGGGAGACAAAGATTCTGTTGAAGAGAAGCCTGGCTGGTTTAATTATCCGGTGCCACCGTATGTTTCGTTAAATGATGCATTCATGCAGAAGGCTACCAACAGATTGTTCGTGGGGCGTATAGCGACCACGGTGGCTGGTGGTGCAGAAACCCTCAAGCCAGTGGTGCAAGCGCTGCAACAACAATTGCAGGGCAAAGAAAAGCTCGCCTCGATTAAAGAACTGTTTAATACCATGAAGTTTGGAACGCCTCAACAAGCAGCGGCGGCAGTGGTTCTTTTTGTGACAAAAGTTGAGGAGTGGATTGCGGCGCGTTCGCAAAGCACAACGCTTGATAAAGCTTCGCAGGCGTACTTAAAACGCATGGCGTCGTATGTTGCGGGCATTGCCTGTGATGTGTTGCGTGTTGTTCATCTCGATACAAAAAATCCAGAATTTACCAAACGTCTGCTCCCCATCAGATTTTTAGAAAGTCTCTTTTGGCAGCCGCTTCAAGCCGACATTATCGATAATATTTCTGTTGCATCATTTGTGCTGGGATGGCTAGGTAAAGAACAACAAATTGCTGTTGAACTCGAAACACAAAAAACGCCTCTGGGCAAAGTCAGCACCAAGTTGGTGATGGCGAGAGATTTTGCCATGGCGCCGGAGCTAGAAAAATCCTGGGTGGATTTTATGGTCGCGCTCAAAAAAACCGACAAAAAATATCAGGATACATTTGGGGGCCTGTTTGTCAAGCTTGCCGAACTTGATATGCTGCCGGTTTGGCTGAACATATCGTTTGCTGAGGCTTGGAAAGAGAGCCAGCAGGCAGATCAGGTTGTTACACGTTTGGCAAAAGAGTATCTAAGCCAAAAAGATTTTCTTGCAGCCCTTGTTGAAAAAAAGAGTGCGATCGAGGCGTTTAACATTGCAGCCTTTGATGATCCAAAGAAGTTTTTAACGCAGTGGGACTTGTTTGGTACACTTCTGAACTATTTTGTTGATGCGCAATTTATGGACGCATTTCGGGCTGCCAACAACTTTGGCAAGCTTGCTGCTCTTGGCATTATGCATAAATTTGTTGATACGTTTGACGTGTCAATTAAAGCGGTAACGGGGAGTCGCAACTATTCATCAGAAGCAAAGTTAACACACGTTTATACCATGCTGTTGCGCTACCAAGAGCTGTTCTACATGTGGATTGAGTTGGTGAAGCCAGGAAGTATAGCGTATAATTCGGTTCAGGGTTCACTTGATTATTTCAAGGCATTAATTGAGGTAATTTTGAAAAATGGTGCTTCTTGGGAGATATCAATGCTGCAAGCATCTCGAGGATTTTATGTTGCGGCAGTTACGATAGGTAATGAAACTAATCTCGGCAATGATAACTTCGGCCATCCTCGTGTTGTCTATCCAGAAACCTACGAAGATGTTTTTATGATGATTCACCAATGTCTCTTAGTGACGTTGCAAGCATTAAACAAGGATGCAGGAGCGCAGCAGATTACAAGACCATCATTATTACGAGCGGTTGAGGAGAAATTTTTGGCGTTAAGCGGGCGAACGCCATCATTGGTGGGTGTTTCGGTGAATAAAGATATCATGACGTTATTATACAATTTAGCATTGCAAAATCATAGCATGCAATTTGAATTACGATACGAAAAAAAGCCTGAAAATGTTGTAGCAGTATTTAAATATTTTGGTGCCGCTCGGGAGAGGTGGAAAACAATAGATACGACAATGTACTTTGTTGGGGTTACCAAGGTGCTTGATGTTGTAAATAGAAGGTTGGGTTCATCCAGTGTTGAATTCGAAATCCGTGTAGTTAAGGAAACAGATCTTGGTCTTCTCCATTGGCTTATTGCAAAGATTAATGAGGCAACATTTAGCGCGCTTGTAAGCAGCATAAATATTATTGAACAATTTTTACAGCAGGCATTTAAAGAACAGCGAGAAGTAGATGGTGCTGCAATGATGTTAGCCATGGAGACTATTAACAATGACAATGGCAACATTCAAAAGGTAGTATTGAATCTTTTCGAGATACTGGTTAGCAATGAATGTGAGTTGGCTTATGAACATGCAATAAGGGCAGCTCAAAAAAATATTGACCATAATGATACTCGATTGTCTGCGCTGCAACTTTTCCGGGCGCTTGCCGAAAAGGAGCAAGGCTATGATGAAGCGATAGTGGCGGCGCAAGCAAATATTGGCAGTGATAATGAGGATATTCGAGCTTCAGCATGGAAACTTTTTGAGGCGCTGTTCGAAAAGGGGCAAGGCTATGATGAAGCGATAGTGGCGGCGCAAGCAAATATTGGTAGTGATAATGAGGATATTCGAGCTTCAGCATGGAAGCTTTTTGAGGCGCTGTTCGAAAAGGGGCAAGGCTATGATGAAGCGATCGTGGCAGCGCAAGCAAATATTGATAGTGATAATGAGGATATTCGAGCTTCAGCATGGAAACTTTTTGAGGCGCTGTTCGAAAAGGGGCAAGGCTATGATGAAGCGATCGTGGCAGCGCAAGCAAATATTGATAGTCGTTACTCTGATATTCGATCTTCAGCATTGAATCTTCTCCGGGCGCTTGTCGAAAAGAGGCAAGGCTATGGTGAAGCGATAGCGGCAGCTCAAGCAAATATTGATAGTCATTACTCTGATATTCGATCTTCAGCATTGAATCTTCTCCGGGCGCTTGTCGAAAAGAGGCAAGGCTATGGTGAAGCGATAGCGGCAGCTCAAGCAAATATTGATAGTCATTACTCTGA
>JAHFBR010000055.1 GCA_023249955.1 bacterium | reverse complement strand
ATGACGCCGTAGGTTTCAGATAAAATGGGTTCAAGTTGCGGGAACATGTAGGTGGTCTCTTTGCGTCCATGCTTACGATCGATATAATCGTCAACCATGCCCGAGCCCAACGGACCGGGGCGGTAGAGTGCGTTAACCGCAATTAAATCTTCAAATTTTTCTGGTTGCAGCTTGCGCAACACTTCACCAATGCCCTCAGATTCAAATTGGAACACGCCCTTGGTTTTGCCCAGCTTGAGCAGCTCAAAAGTCTTTTGATTATCAAGCGGCAGCTTATCCAAATTGATATCTACACCGTGATTTTTTTTGATCGCCTTGAGTGCACGTTCAATGACGGTGAGGTTCTGCAGGCCCAAAAAGTCCATCTTCAAAAAGCCGACGGCTTCAAGCTCGGTCATGGCGTATTGCGAAACCAGATCAGTGCTTTTGGATGGAACGTACAGCGGCAAACAGTCTGAAAGTTTTTCGGGCGAGATGACCACACCCGCAGCATGCTTGGATGCGTGGCGCGTGATGCCTTCAAGCTTGAAACAGATATCAAACAGGTGTTTAACTTTTGGATTACTTTCAACCAGTTGCTTGAGTTTGGGCTCCTGTTCTAGCGCCTCTTCGAGCGTAATTTTGAGTTGTTCAGGAATCAGATCGGTAATCGCGTTTGCATCTTGAAACGGGAAGCCCAGCGCGCGTGCAACGTCTTTGATTACCCCTTTGGCCATCATGGTACCAAACGTGATGATTTGGCAGACGCAGTCGTGACCGTACTTATCTTTGACGTAATTAATCACCTCTTCACGCCGCTCGATGCAAAAATCAATATCAATATCAGGCATGCTGACGCGTTCGGGGTTTAAGAATCGTTCAAAGAGCAGATTGTACCTGATCGGATCGATGTTGGTGATTTGCAGCGCCCACGCGACCAACGATCCGGCTGCCGATCCGCGACCAGGGCCGACGGGAATGCTGTTGCGTTTTGCCCACTGAATAAAATCACCGACGACCAAGAAGTAACCAACAAATCCCATTTTAATGATCAGATCGATTTCAAGTTGCAGGCGTGCATCGTAGTGCGTGTACTGGTCGTGTGGAATTAAATCTTCTTGCTTGAGACGCTCGAGGCCCTCTTTGCATATTTTTGCAAAATAGGTGTCTTGTGTAAAAGTTTCTGGCACGGGGAAGAGGGGGAAAAAAAGCTTGCCAAATTCAAACGCAAAATCGCATTGGTCGGCAATCATGCCGGTGTTCCACAGAAGTTCTGGGTTTTGCGGAAACGCGTTCAGCATCTCTTCGGTGCTGCGCACGTACACGGTGCAATCACCAAAGCTGTAACGATCTGGATTAGAGATCTGATCTTTGGTTTGTACAGCCAGCATCACCTCGTGCGCCTCTTTATCCTCACGTTTCAGGTAGTGCGAGTCTGCGGTTGCAATGCCACGTACGCCCCATTCAGCACCATATTTGAGCAGCAGCGGGTTGAGCTCAATTTGTTTATCAAACTCAGCAGGAGCAAGTTCAAAAAAGAAGCGGTCGGGGCCAAAGACGTTCAAGAACCAATCGGTGCGTTGTTTTGCCTCTGCAACATTGCCCTCGCGCAACAGCGTGGGGATGTGTCCGCCAACGCACGCTGTGCTGACAATCAGGCCTGCTGAATATTTTTCCAGCGTTGCATAATCGATGCGTGGCTTAAAGTAGTAGCCCTGCTGATACGATATGGCGATCAGGCGGCACAAATTTTTGTAGCCCTCTTTGTTTTGAACAATGAGCATCATGTGAAAGTATTTTTCTTTTGCATCTTTGATGGCAATATCGGGGGTAAAGTACATCTCAATGCCCAGCACCGGTTTGATGCCATCTTTTTTTGCCTGCTGAAAGAACTTTACGGCTCCAAAAATATTACCATGATCGGAGATGCCCACGGCCTTCCACTGCTGCTCCTTGGCAAGGGACAACAGCTCCGGGATGCGGATTGCGCCGTCCAAAAGCGAGTATTCGGTGTGCAGGTGGAGGTGGGTAAAGTGGTTGCTCATGGTCATTGCCTAGTGTTTTGGAGGTAATTTGCTCATTGCCGTTGATTTTGAGTTCCAAGGCAGTATACTAAGCATTCTATACGGTTTGAAGCGTTAATCTTTTACGAGGCCCAAAAGCCTCTCGAAAACAGCATCTCCAATGACAAAAAATTCATTGAACCTAGCGTGATGCCCCGTTCCTGATGATATACTCAAAAAAATGAGTAAGCGCATGATGCGCGTCAGTTGAGCGGGGGTAAGAAATATATCCGAAACTAACAAGTATATTTTTTATAACTAACAATTATGTTCACGAGGGTAGCGTTGTATGGATTTTGTATTGTTGCTTGATCTTTCACTTGTTTTAGTCGGTCTTGGCGCCTTGTGGTGGTTTGGTGACCTGGTGGTTCACTACATCATCGAGATGGCCAATGTTTATAAAGTTTCAACATTCTTCTTGGGTTTCATCGTGCTGGCCATTGCCGCCGATATTCCCGAGCTGGCCATCGCGATAACTTCTGCGTTGCAGGGTGCTAGCGAAGTGTCGGTGGGTGATATCATCGGTGCCAATTTTTCTGACGTTGCCATGGTAGTGGGTACCACGCTTCTGGTTGCAGGCAACAAAATTACGATCAAACGAAGTGATGCAACCAAGCTGTTGCAGATGATTTTTATTGCAACCATTATTATGTTGCTGGTGTTTGCACAGGGTTCTATTGATCGCTTTACCGGCTTAGTCTTGATGGGCGTATATTTTGTCACCATCACTTGGATGTGGCGAAAGCGCGACCGCAACGATATTTTGCACGAAGAGGTGGCGGCTTTGCAGCAAGACGTCAAAGAGCACAAAGACTCATTTTTGACTTCACGCTGGGGCTTGATGGTTAAGCTGGGCATCAGTTTGGTCATGGTAATGATCGCTTCGTGCCTCACCGTCCATTATGCCGTTGCGTTTGCCACCGAGCTTAAAATTCCACTCGAAACCATCGGGGCAACAATTTTAGGTATTGGAACGTCGCTTCCCGAGCTGATTCTGAGTTTGAGCGCCTTGCGTCGCAAAGAGTACGCGTTGGCACTTGGTCCAACGTTGGGAACCGTGTTGCAACAAACCACGTTTATCCTGGGTTTGCTGGCCTTCTGTTCCGACAAGCCGGTGCGCTTGAGTGGTTTGCACTGGGCAGCGTACTTTATGTTTGCTGCGTTCGCCGTCGTCTCCTTTGGTCTGCTGCGCAAAAAGAATATGGGCAGAGGTGTAGGCGCCGTTCTGCTGGTCCTTTTTGTGGCCTATATGATGTATCAGGTGGTGCCAGGGTTGGCGTAGAAATTGTTTAAATCTTGTGATGCGCGGCAAACTTTTTTAGCCGCGCAAGAATCTGTTCATAATCCTGCATAAAACAGGCGGGTGTGATGCGTTCACTCAGGCGTGAAAATTCGGTTGCTAGGTAATACGCAATCAGCCGTTGGGTATCAAGCTCAACACCACGCAGTGCTGCGTAGCGTGCAGCAGCCTGATGCATGAGCGTGGGGCTGATCAGATACAGATAACGAAACTCCAAATACCAGTCGCCCAGGGCAGCATCACTAAAATCAAAAATCCCATTAATTTTTTTTGTCGTCTGGTTAAAAGCGATATTCTGACTGTGCAGATCGTTATGCACGCACACGATATCGCTTTCTGGCGCCATGATCTGTTCGTAGATTGTGATCGTGTAATCAAACAGTTTTTGTAAGCCAAGTGATGCGACAAACGATTCAAGCTTTTCGCGCAACTGCCCACTGGACAGGGGCCATTGCGCTGTTGCCAGCTCAAGTTTTTGGATGTGTGTATGGTTAATGCTGTTGTGCAACGCATATAAAAATTGTGCGATCTGATTGGCAAGTGCATCTTGTTCTGCTGCCGTCAAATCGTGATACAACTCCGACGTCAGCGCAACGCCGGGGATTTTGTGGTACCCCATAAAAGTAGTAGGGTGCTCTGAACTGTATGTGGGATGCGGGATAGCAACCGGTACGCGGTGCTGTATGATTTCCAAAAGCTGTTTTTCGCGCAGCATGCGTTGTGCATACTCAGGTGTTTTGGGAAAGCGAAAAATGAACTGGTTGTTAACCTCAACAACGTAGTGATCGCAGCTTGGCTGCTCTTTGATTGAGGTGACCATCAGCGTGGGGAAAGATTTGCGCAAAAGTGTTTTAACGGTGTTGGGTGCAAGCATCATTGAATGGTGCAGTGGCGTTTAGGTTTGCCAGTGGCTGGTTTACCGCGAGCCGGTGCAGGAGCGGGATCTTCAACTGCCATTGCTGCAAGCGCAGTCGTTACTTTCTTGAGCTTGTCACCTTTTAAGCGTAACGAAGAGCCTTCGAATTGGGCTTCAATGAGATCTTCAAGCTCTCTTTCGTCTTGCTCATCTGTTGCAGCTGCAGCTTCTAGGACAAACCGTACGCCGGCAGTGTCATCAAGCGGTTCAACGAGCGCTTCGGATGGGGTGGGTGACGGCTTGTGAAGTTGTTCTTCGAAGGCCGCGAGTATTTGTGCAGCGTCATGCGAGCCATAATGTTCGGCCATATAACGTGCTGTCATTCTTTCAAAATTGGGTATTGATGTGTTAATACCGCGTTCATTAAGCGTTTGCTTACGCTTGGATATGCCTGGCCAGCGCAACAAGATCCCAATTACCGCAACGCGATTTTTGAGTGCTGCAAGATGCAAAGCGTTGTTTTCGACAAGAACCTTATTATTTGGATTGGCGCCTGCCTCCAAGAGTGCATGCACCGCTTCAACGTAGCCGTTGTGGGCTGCAATGCACAACACTTGATCCAATTCAGTCTGATCGCTGCTGCCCAACAGCGAGATGCTGGAGGTGCTTCGCGTCAAGCCCATGCGCAGTTTTTCTCTGCAAGCCAAAATTTGTTTGGTTGCCAGGGGAGATTGTGATGGGATTTGGGCAATCGTACTCATGCTTTTGCGGCGTGTTTTGGCAAAGGAGTTGTGTGTGCGTTCCACGGTGCGGCGGGGACGTTGTCCTGGTGCAAGAACATCATCACTACGGCTGATGGTCCACAGATCCAGCGATGACGGAATTTTTACGGCCGGCTGGCGAGGCTCGTCTTGCATGGCGGCAACAGAACATGTTCCAGAGATCAGTGTGACGGCGAGCGTGTAAGAAAAATTTTTCATAAAAGAACCTTAAGAAAAAGAATATCCGCTTGCTTCCCCTGATGCGCATTATACATCTGGGAGCATGCAAACGGATATTCTCTTGTCAGAAAAAACTAGATGTGGCTAATTTCAGCCGCCTTTTTATCGTTTAATTGATCAGTTTTTACAATAAACTGATCGGTGACTTTTTGCAAAAGATCGGATAAACGTTTTGCAAAATCTTCAGAGATGATGCGTTTCTTTTCTGCATCACGAACTTCGTTGTGAAACTCTTTACGCACGTTGCGTACAGAAACTTTGCACTCTTCGGTCTTTTTGCCCAACAGCTTCAGCAACTCTTCACGGCGCGAAGTGCTCATCTGTGGCAGCTGGATGCGAATGAGATTACCATCATTAACTGGTGCAGCACCAATGTCGGAGCTGGCAATTGCAGCTTCTATTTCGGCAATGATGCCTTTATCCCACGGTTGTACCGTCAGAAGGCGTCCGTCAGGAGCGCCAAGGGTTGCCACTTCGCGCAACGCCATCATTTGGCCATACGCTTCGACTTTGATGTTTTCAAGCAGGGTGATGGAGGCGCGGCCAGTTCTGATCGACGCAACATCTTTTTCGTAATGCTTGATTGGTTTTTCCATGTGCGTTTTAAGCAGTGTTTCAAAACTTTTAGTGTCGCCTTCTTGAAAGGCTATTTCGATAGGCATAGGGTAACTCCTTACATCAGTTAGAACATTCAATTTTTATGATTTTATGGTACTACCAAAGTCACTCTTTTCAGCAACCTGCAGCAGTGCATTCTTTGCAAATATACTAAACACACGCAGCGTCAATCCGTTTTCTTGCGCAAGTGTTATAGCTGTCAAATCCATAACGCGCAAGTTACGTTTTAAAACATCGGCGTAGGTGACGGTTTTTATCAGCTGTGCTTGTGGGTTACGCGCTGGATCATCATCATAAACACCTTCAACGGTAGTTGCCTTCCACACTTCGCTGGCACCCATTTGCAGTGCGCGCATGACAGCAGCAGTATCGGTACTGCAGTGCGAAAGCCCGGTGCCACCAGCAAAAATTACGACCGAATTTTGTTTGCGTGCTTTCCTGAGTTCGTGCAGGCTTACCTCCTGCACGGTGCCGTGAATGCCATGAGCACTCAACAGGGTGCAGGGTACGCCGGCAGCCAGAAAAAAATCTTGCAGCATCAGGCCGTTCATGACGGTGGCAAGCATGCCCACAACGTCGGCGGTGGTGCGTTGCAACCCCAGCTGGGCACCCTCTTTGGTACCGCGAAACAGGTTGCCGCCGCCAATTACCAAGCCGATGTGGTGTGTTTGAGCCAGCTGTTTAACTTGTTGCACCAGATCTTTAACCAGGGCGCTATCCAAGCAGCTAGCGTCTTTTTGGCTTTTGAACAGTTCACCACTGATTTTAAGCAACAAGGTTTTCATAACATCCAATAACACTTAAAAAATTAGCGACCAATAGCAAAACGCTTGAACTGTTTGACGGTAATCTTGGTGCCAAGTTTTTTGCCAACCTCATCCAGATGACTTTGGATCGTGAGTTTATCATTTTTAATGAAAGGTTGATTGAGCAAGCAAGCATCTTGATAAAATTTGCCTAGTTTGCCTTCGATGATCTTTTCAATAACATTGTCAGGCTTACCGCTGCCCTTAAGCTGTTCACGAGCTAGTTCACGCTCTTTTTGGAGTATGGCAGGATCAAGCTCGCTTGGCTGTGTGCAGAGTGGATTGGTAACTGCAATTTGCATGCAAACATCGCGTGCAGCTGTTTTCAGGTCTTCGCGTTGTGCGCCATCAATATTTTTATCGGTTGCCAGTTCCACCATCACGCCAATGCTGGAGCCTGGGTGGATGTAAACGTTGACCAAGCCCATGGTTGCTTGAAAGCGTGCCATGCGGTTGATTTTGATGTTTTCGCAAATCTTTGCCACCAGCTCGTCAAGATACTGACGTACGCTGAGGTTCTTTTTACGTAGCTGTTGCCCCATCAACGCCTCGATATCGGTAGCGCTTGATTCAACCAAATTTTCAGCAACATCGAGTACAAACTGTTTCATGGAATCGGTATTGGCTGAAAAGTCTGTTTCGCAGGCCATTTCAATTATGGCGCCGGTGGTGCTGTCTGAATTGATAAACGCTTCAACACGGCCCTGGTTGGTGACGTTATCGGCACGTTTTGCAGCAACAGCGGCCCCTTTTTTGCGCAGGATTTCAACGGCCTTTTCCATGTCGCCATTGGCGTCTTCAAGTGCCTTTTTGCAGTCCATCATGCCTACTTGGGTTTGATCGCGTAGCTTCTTGACCAGCTCCATGCTGACGTTACTCATTGAAATACTCCTGTTCTTTGTGTAAATGAGGATACATTTTTCTATTTTT
>JAHFBR010000054.1 GCA_023249955.1 bacterium | reverse complement strand
CGGTTCGACACTGATGTTTGACGGTTTCTTGAAAGTTTATTTGGTTGAGGATGAAGACGAAGAGAAGTCGGTCAAGATTCCAAAAGAGGTTGAAGAAAAAGCCTCGCTGACACTTAAAAAGCTTGATCCTAAGCAGCACTTCACCCAACCGCCTCCACGCTATACCGAAGCTTCGCTGGTTAAAGAGCTTGAAAAACGAGGCATTGGTCGTCCAAGTACGTATGCCGCCACGCTTTCAACCATTCAAAAGCGCGGTTACGTTAATAAAGAGGCAAAAAAGTTTATGCCAACTGAACTGGGCAAACGTGTGAACGAGATGTTGGTTCAAAATCTGCCTGATATCATTAACATTACGTTTACCGCAAAAATGGAAGAGGACCTTGATAAAATTGCTCAAGGCGACATGAAGCGTGACGATGTTTTAAACGAGTTCTACGTTCAATTCAAGAAAGATCTGGTTGCCTTTGGTGGTAGCATTGCTGACAAAAAAAATGTTGAAACCGATCTGCTGTGTCCAACGTGCAAGAGCCCGTTGATGATACGCTTTAGCAGAAATGGAGAGTTTCTGGGTTGTTCTAAATTTCCAGAGTGTACCTTTACATCCAATTTCAGCCGTGACGCAGAAGGTAAAGTGGTGCTGGAAGCGGTGGGCAAAAACGAAGTTGATATGTCCTGCCCGCAATGTAGCAAGTCCCTGGTTAAGCGCATGGGCCGCTTTGGTCCATTTATCTCGTGCTCCGGCTATCCTGACTGCAAATATATCCATCAAGAAAAGCTCAAAATGCCGTGTCCAATGTGCGCTGGCGCTTTGACTAAGCGTCGCTGGAAGGGGGGTTCATTTTGGGGTTGTTCATCCTATCCAAAATGTAAATTTGCAATCTTTGGCGAGGTGGTTGAAACACCGTGTCCAAAGTGCAAGAGCCCATATCTGATTGTTACCAAAGACAAGCGGAATAATCAGATCAAGCAGGCTTGCCCAAATAAAGAGTGCGATTACAGTTTGGTTGAAGAGATTGAGAGCTAACTATTCAAGTTCAGCTGTCTAAAGACCTGATCTCGCGCCACATCTTGAATGGTGTGGCGGTTGATCAACAGAACACGATCAACGTTTTGTAACATTGTTGGTCGGTGCGAGACAATGATCAGGGTCTTTTTGCCCCTAATTTCATCAATAGCCAAACGAATCATGTGTTCCGAGTCTTCATCTAAGGCTGAGGTTGCTTCGTCGAAAATAAAGATCTCTGGATCTTTAAGAAGGGCGCGCGCAATGGTCAAGCGCTGCTTTTGTCCGCCGGACAGTAATGTGCCGTTTTCGCCGACGATGGTGTTGTAGCCATCGGGCATTGTTTGTATAAACTCATCGGCGTGTGCAATCTTACATGCCTTGATTACATCATCTGTGCTTGCTTTTGGACGCGCGTATGCAACGTTGCGCATAATGCTGTCATTGAACAAGAATGTGCGTTGTCCCACGTACCCGATATTGTTGCGCAGGCTGGAGAGCGAAATTTTGGCAATGTCGACCTGATCAATTAAGATGGAACCCGCTGTTGGGGTAACAAAGCCCAGCAAAAGGTCACAGAGTGTGCTTTTGCCCGATCCTGATGGACCAATAATTCCTACAGACTCGCCTTTTTGGATGGTTAAATTCACCGACGAAAGAACGTTGATTTTGTCGATGTAGCTGAACGAAACATTATTAAAAACGATGCTATGGTTAAAATGTGCAAGCTCGTGTACTCGATTTTGTGTGGCAGGGTATACAGTGTCGATAACGGCAAAGATGCGCTCAGCGGCAGCAAGGCCGTACTGGACTTCAGAATAAACATTAATGATTTTTTTGAGTGGCTGGTAGGCCAAAATGACGGCAGCAACAAATGATGTTAGCTGGCCTGCCGTTATGGTGCCATCCAAAACTTGATGTGCTGCAACGTAAAAAATGATGCCGCAACCAGAAACGGCGATTGCTTCGACCAGCGCGGGCAAAAAGCATTCGATGTGTACGTTGATCATGATAAAGCTAAAGCAGCGCGACAACAGATCTCGAAAGCGCGACTGCTCAACCGTCTCGGCGTTAAAAGCTTTGATTTCACGCACGCCAACAAAAGTCTCTTGCAGCATCGAGCTGATGTAGCCAAGTTGTGTTTGAATTGAAACCGAAGCGTTCTTGCGTGCCTTACCAAGTTTTTTGATGGTGTAGCCGATGATGGGACCAATGATGATCATCAAGATGCCCAGCGATTTGTTTTGAAAAATAGCAAAGCAGACCAAAAATGTCGCTTCAAAGAAACTTCTGATTCCATCACGGATTGCGGATGCAGCCGCCAATTGAATCATCTGAACATCGTTTAAAAAGCGCGACATCAATTGACCGGTCGAGTTTTCCTGAAAAAACGAAAGGGGGAAGTTGATGGTTTTTGCAAAAAGGTCGTTGCGAATGTCGTTGATAACTCGATTATTGACCCAATGCATCGAGTAGCTGGAGATGTACTGAAAAATGCCTTTGAAGACGAATACGGCAATAAAGATAAGAATAAAAGGCACAATCAGATAACTGTAGCGTTTGATAAAAATTTCATCGATGGTGTGTTTTAACACATAGGTTGGTACGGCAGAAACAACACCATACAAAGAGGCTGCAGCAAGCGAAAAAGCCAGAGCTTTGCGATACGGCTTGGTGTAGCGAAGGACTCTTTTTAACTGTTTCATTGTTATGTTTCGTACGACTTTATGGTGGGTGAAAAAAAGCGAAGCCATCGTTTAAGTGACCACTATATCAAAAACTTTGTGGTTGTACTAATTCGACTTTGTTAGATATTGTCTGAGGCGCTTGGGTGTGATATTCAAGCTGTGATTAATAATGGTATTGTTGCTTGAACATGCGGATGGTGGTGTGGTTGATTGATTTTCTTATTGAACCAAATAGACTGGTCGCTGGTAGAATACATGTCCCTCGTTTCTGCAGAAAGGTATTATTATGAAACGCATACTCTTATCCGTACTTTTTGTTGCGAGCGCATCTGTTTATGCTGCTCAGCCCAGTCCGTCAGCTGTTCAGCTGAATCAGTCGCTTGACGATGTTCTCAAAACGGTAGAGGCACTCAAGCAAAACAGCTCGCAGCAAGATCTGCTTGAAGTGTTTTTAGCTACATACAAAGAGTGTGTTGATAATTTTTTCAAAGGCCCGATCGTAGACGATTATGCTCGCGATATCTACGCAGCTATGACGTCTCGTGGTGATGGTGATTATGATCAAAATACGGCCATGCAACTGAGCGCAAATTTTTTGAACAAATTGATGCAAGAGATGGCTCGACATAATAACGTCAAAAATACTCTAGTTTTTGCTATGCTTTCACCAGAATTGGTGGCTCGTTGGAGCACCAATTTTTCACAGGCTTTAGCTGGTGCGATGAGTGCTTTGGACCAAGATATTGCTGCACTTGCTCAGTCCGTTCAAAACAATGATGGTGAAATAACAATCACCAAAAGCGAACAAGAAGTTGTTACGCAGCTTTGTGCGCTATTTGAAAAAATCATGTACGCAGGGGTTGATGCAGCACAAAAAATGCTTGAAGCGGACAACGCATAGATAAGTGATTCTTAAAACTACTGTTTTTTAGAGGGGCGTGAATTTCACGCCCCTCTTTTTTTGTGGGCAAAATTTGCAAAAGCCATAAAACATGGTCTAGGCTGAAGTTTGGTGTCCATTGATTCAATCTCAAAAAACGAAAGGAGCTTGTTATGAAAGCAGTTCTATTGTTCTTACTTGCACTACTCGGCTATCTTGGCTAAATCTATTGGTTTGATCTTAAACAAACGAAAAGGGTTTGTTATGAAGTTATTGTTGCTTCTTGCTTTGCTCGCATCGTGGCTTGGTTAAAAAACCAGAACTAAAGGAGTTTGATTATGAAATTGGTATTATTATTACTTGCATTACTCGCCTATCTTGGCTAAGTTCGTGCAAGAAAAAAGGGCGTGATCTCCACGCCCGATGCTGCTTCACTTGATCTTATAAATTCTGTGTTTTCCAACTTTGATTACCATGCCCGATTTCCAGGCAATCATTGCTTTAAAATCGGTGATTGGATTTTCATCAACTTCAACCGCCTTAGATTCAATCAGGCGTTTTGCATCTGATGAGCTGGTAATAGCCCCCAGCACTTTGAGTAGATCAACGATCCACAATGATTTTTCGGTGCCTGCTGGCAGCTCCACTTCTTTAGCCGCTGAATAGTCATGCTTTTGAAAGAGCGCTTCAAACTGTTGTTGTGCAGCTTCAGCGTCCTTTTCAGACCAGAAGCGCTTGATGATGATAAACGCCATCTCTTTTTTGAGTTTCATGGGGTGCAGGCTTTGTTCAGCTACCCCTTTTTGAAGCGCGGCAACCTCTGCCTCTGTTTTGCCACAAAGCAGCAGGTAGTAACGCCACATCAGGGTGTCGGAAACAGACATCAGCTTGCCATAAGCAACAGGTGCCTCTTCCCACAGACCGACGTAATTTCCCAGGCTCTTGGACATCTTTTGAACGCCATCAAGCCCTTCAAGAATTGGCATGGTCAAAATAACCTGTGGCTCTTGACCGTAATGCCCTTGCAGGTGACGGCCCATCAGCAGATTGAATGTTTGATCGGTGCCGCCCAGCTCCACATCAGATTGCAGTGCAACCGAGTCGTAGCCCTGCATGAGCGGGTACAGCAACTCGTGCATGCTGATAGAAGAGTTTTCTTTCAGGCGTTTTGCAAAATCTTCGCGTTCGGTAATTTGTGCCAGGGTAACTTTCCCGCAAAGTTTGATGACATCAGCAAATGTAAGTTTGGATAACCATTCGCCATTATAGCGAACCACCGTTTTTTTTGGATCCAAGATTCTGCTGACCTGCTCAAAGTATGTTTTTGCATTGCGATCAATATCTTCGTCGTTCAGCACTGGCCGCGTTTTTGATTTGCCACTGGGGTCGCCAATGCGCGCGGTGTAGTCACCAATCAAAAAAGTTACTTCGTGCCCCAGATCTTGAAACTGTCTGAGCTTGCCCAAAACAACGGCGTGACCCAGGTGCAGGTCTGGCGCTGTTGGATCCAGCCCCAGCTTAATTTTAAGCGTTGTGCCACGTGACAGTTTTTTAATCAGATCCTCTTCAGGTATCAATTGGGCAACGCCGCTTTTGATAACTTCGAGTGCTTTGGAGATCTCAGGTTTCATAATATTTTCTCTAAAAAACAAGGCTTTGAATGATATGTTCAACGTACGAAATAAGCTGCATGAGCGCTAAGCGTGTTGGCGGAAGCATAAACAGCAGCAGCAAAAAAAATAATGAGTAACGATAAATCCACAACACCAGGCGTGGAAAGGGTTTTGCAATGAGCGCAATCAGAATGTGGCTACCATCAAGCGGCGGGATTGGCAAAATGTTAAAAGCGCCCAGCATGATGTTGATGTAAGCGGTGGCAGTCAAAAGTTGTATCACAGTTTGAGTGATGGCAGGATAAACCAAGTTGCTTGGAAAGTGGTGAATGAGCATCAGTGAGGCGTATGCCAAAATAAAGTTTG
The DNA here is from genome assembly GCA_023249955.1 of bacterium. Lineage (GTDB taxonomy): Bacteria > Babelota > Babeliae > Babelales > RVW-14 > JAHFBR01. The sequence goes on along the minus strand of JAHFBR010000054.1, from coordinate 2,039 downwards.
AAGACGGGCCGGCGAGTGCGGTTAAAATTGAGTAAATGCGTGGATATTTAAAGTTACGTTGATCCATCGGTACCGGGTTTGCCCAGCCAAATCTGAAAAGAATCAAAAAAAGCATGCCCAAAAAATCAAGGTGTGCCAACGGGTTAAGCGTCAGACGACCGCTCTGCTTTGCGGTGGGGTCACCCAACAAGTATGCGGCCAGAGCATGGGAGCATTCGTGAAACGATACCGAGATCATGAAAGCAGGAAGCAGGATGGCGGCGCTTGCCCAAAAATCAATCCATGAGGCATTGGTCATGATCGTCTAACTCCCAGCGCTTAGAAAAATACCGATAACATCAGCTTTTTAATGATTGACGCAATCACAAAGATTCCGCCAAAGAAGATATCGCTAATGCCGGGGGCAAAGAAAAGAACTAGTAAAATAAAGAGTGAATACTCTTCAAGTTTTTGCAAGGTGTGGTACGACGAGTAAGGCAACAAATAGCGGAGCATTCTGCCACCATCAAATGGAGGCAGTGGAATCAGATCCAAGACGCCAAAAAACAGCGCGACATGAATCAGGTTTTTAAAAATTTCCAGCAACGTGTTGGTAATGTTGGCCGGCAGGTTGGTCGACAGGCAAAGACGCATCAGGCCAATGGCGATAAATGCTAACAGGAAGTTTGCCAGTGGGCCAGACAGGGTGGTTATGATGCCGCCCAGGCGGTAGCTACGAAACTTGCTGTCGTTGATGGGGACCGGAATGGTCCAGCGAACGCCAAACAAAATTAAAATCATAAGTAGTACGGCACGTGGCATGACGTTGTAAAAAAGGCCCCCGAGCACAAAGAAGACTCCCATAACAATCATGAACCCATAAAGGTCGATATGTGCAAGAGGGTTAAGGGTCAAAAAGCCATCGCGTTCTGCGGTTCTGTCGCCCATGATTTTTGCGGTCAACGCCTGGACAAAACCGCGCCAGGTAAAGATCAGCAAAAATACTGGAAAAAGAATGGCAAGGTCATTGAGTACAGCCAGAAATTGTTGCTTACCAATCCAACTCGATCCGGAAGAAAGAGAACTGTATTTGTGAATGTTCATATAATCGCTCCTCAGCTTAGAATCTAGCTTATGCCATATTTAAAGACTGGTCAAATCTGCTCTCAGGATACCTGGGCTTGATTTTTTGTTCGACATATGCTTTTTTTCTATTAAAATTTGCTAAGAGTGCATACATTCATGCACGCGTCTTTGAGTTATTTGATAAGCCGCTCTTTTTGAATAGGAGAAAGTATGGAAAAAAAAGCAGGCAAAAGGATGACTCGCGTTCAGGTAGAGCGCGAGCATAGTGCACCGGAGATTGCTCCTGTTGAAGCGCAATCGTTCGTTCGGCATGAGAGTAATGATGAGCAGCTTCATACAGGATACCGATTTATCAAAAACAAATGGCTCCAGTTTCTTGTGCCGCCAAGCATCTTGGCATTTTTAACCGCTCTTTTTTATTACCCATCATTGTATTATCCATTCCAGTTTGATGATATTGCCAATATTTCAAAGCGTTTTGGCATTCGCTATGACAATCCATTAAGCAGGTGGTGGACAAGCTCTCGTTGGTTTGGTGACTGGCTCAACCGCATTAACTTTCAAATTGGCCGCTTCGAGCCGTTTTATTACCGTTTATTTAACGTTGCAATTCACATTTTTGCCGGATTACTGGTTTTTTATTTAGTGCGTGATTTGTGCAAGATGCTTACCAAAAAGCAGTTCTTTGCGCAAAACGCTTCGTTTATCGCCTTTGTGTGCAGCGGCTTGTTCTTGTTGCACCCGGTGCAAACGCAAACCGTTTCATACGTCATCCAAGCGCGTCTTGAAGGGATAGCAAGTCTTTTTGTGCTTGCAACGTTGCTTGCCTACGTGAAGCTGATTGGTTCACGAAACATTTTTGCAAAGATCGCAGCAGTTGCAACCATGGTTGTCTGCGCAGTTTTGTCGTGCGGTACTAAAGAGCTTGTTGTTGTATTGCCGGCGCTGGTTGTTTTGGTTGACTGGTTCTTTGT
>JAHFBR010000053.1 GCA_023249955.1 bacterium | reverse complement strand
GAAGTTCGTCGCCAATTCAGCGAAACTCCAGGCTTGCTTGAAGGCACACATCAACCAGATTATGAGCGTTGCATCGCCATTAGCACACGCGCAGCGTTGATTGAGATGTTGCTTCCAGGCTTTATCACCATTGCAGCTCCAATCGCTATTAAATTTGCTTTCGGTGCCCAAGGTGCTATGGCACTTGGCGGCTTCTTGGCAGGCGCAACACTGACCGGTGTTGTTTTGGCTTTGACCATGACAAATGCTGGTGGCGCATGGGATAATGCAAAGAAATATATTGAGGCTGGCAACCTGGGCGGCAAGGGCTCTGATGCTCACCGTGCAGCCGTTGTTGGTGACACCGTTGGCGATCCATTCAAAGATACATCGGGTCCATCACTTAACATCTTGATTAAGTTGATGTCCATCCTGTCACTACTGCTTGCAACGCTGTAAAAAACAGTTTTTGTAAAATACAAACAAAAAAAGGGCGTGCTCATGGCACGCCCTTTTTTTGTTTCCCAAGACTTGCGTCTCACAAGTCGTTTCAGATATCATCCCTTCTTGTTTACGGTAAGTTTCTTCATACCAAGAAAGGTTGTTGATGTCTAAAAAACAATGCCAAGCCTGGGCACAGTTCTTGCTTCGTCTGGTGCTTGGATCCATTTTCATTGCTCATGGCGGTCAAAAAGTTTTGGGACTGTTTGGCGGCCCAGGCATGGAAAAATTTATTGAATGGGCCGGCACCATGGGAATACCTGCGTGGCTTGCACACTTGGCAGCATACGCCGAATTTGCAGGCGGCTGCATGATGTTTCTGGGTGTTGCAACCGAATTGGGCGCACTCTTGACCATTCCGGTCATGATGGGAGCAATTTGGTTTGTGCACTGGGATCATGGCTACTTCATGCAAAATGGTGGCTTCGAGTATCCACTCAATCTTATTTTTCTGGCGATTGCCGTCATCTTGGGTGGACACGGCATGCATGCGCTCTGGGATCCTTTTAAAGACATGCGCTAAAATACAGCAATAAACCGTTGATGATATAAAGCGATGTGCACAGCAGGCACAGTGATTTTATTTTGAAATACAGCAGGTACGCCAAAACGCATGATACCAGGCAGCCGCCAAGTGCTGCAATAAAAAGCAGTGTCTGCGCGTGCATCATCGCAAGTAGCCCGATCACAACGTAAAACATCATGCCAACCACTGCGTTGGAAAAAAAGAAGATATTGGCGTAAGGGCCTTTCATCGGCTTTGAACACGAAATGCGATCTGAAAGATCGCACACCGGCTTGTAATTGGGCTCTTGCTTAACTCTGCGCTCCAGCAGATACGTATAGAGCGAGATACCAAAACCAAGGGCAGCAAGCACCATAAACGTCATCATCAAAATCCTTTCTGGCTTATCGATGAGCTAAATATTTTTCTACCCATAAACTTTAAAATGTGGCTATCCTGTAAAGCAATGCTTGATAACAAAAGCCGTCAAAAAAGCTTGAGGAGAGGCCGTGAAAAAAATTATATCTATTATTTTTGTTTTTCTTTTGCTGATCAAAACAGCGCTGTGCTCACATCCCATCGGCCAGCATTTTATTTTGACACTACCAGAAACATGGGACAAGAAAAAGCTACGCGTGTGGCTTGAACAAACCAAGCCGGCCGGCGTTATGCTGCTGGCATCACACTGCTTTGACCGCGAAAAAACAAAAGAGCTTGTCGATTTTTTGCAAAATGAAGCACGCACGCTGCGTCTCCCACCACTCTTTGTCACCATCGATTGGGAGGGCGGCATTGTATCACGCCCCAACGAAGAGGGTGGATTTTTTTCGATTCCCAGTCCCCGAGCGCTTGCACAAGCTGGACGATCCGCCTGTTTTTTAGGCGGCATGCTGATTGGCGCGCAAGCGCGTAGCGTGGGCATCAACGTTAATTTTGCCCCATCGCTCGATCTGTTTGATCCTGCAAATCGGATTCTTGCCACGCGCTGTTTTTCTGATGACCCAGAAATTGTTGCTGAAAGTGGCGTTGCGTTTGCACACGGCCTGATGAATCAGGGCGTTTTACCGGTCATCAAACATTTTCCAGGCTTGGGCCTGGGCAGTGGCGACACTCATGTAACCGATGTAACTATTGAAGCTGATGAAGCGGCATTTGAGCACAACACCAAACCGTTTGTTAAAGCTCTTTCATTGGGGATTCCCATCGTCATGGCAACACATGCCGCCTTTGCACAATTCGACCGTAAACCGGCAACACTTTCGGCACGTGCTCGTTCATGGCTCAAGGAAAAAAATGAAACAGCGCTGTGCATTACTGATGACTTTAGCATGAAGGCGGTTACTGCCCACACATCGCTTGAAGAGGCTGTCTTGCAGGCGCTCAAGGCCGGCTATCACCTTATTATTTTTTCTGGGGCACCTAAAGATCAGGTCTCTTTGATAAATAGCCTGCAACCACAAATTGGCTCTCTCACGCGCAAGCAACGTGAGTTTCTTACCGAGCAGTACCACGCTGTTCGTATATTTAAGAAAAAATATTTTCCCCACAAGGGACAGGCATTTATGCGTGTGCATGAAGAGGCACTTTCACAGTTTCTGGCACAACGTTGCTTGCAGCAACAACAAGTGCGCAAAAACACCATTCCCACATCAGCAACAGTATTATCGGTGAATTTGCCCGTCATCAGGACACCCGAAAAATGGTTTGTCTCGCACGAAAAAAGTTACTTGGGGAACAAGCTTGCCGGTTATGGCATTAGCGTTACTGAACATATTTTTGACCCCAAAAATAATACTAGCGTCAAACAATTCAGCGCAGCTTTGAATTCTTACCAGCCGGCAGATGACAATTTGCTGATCGTGCAAACATTTTTTTATGCTGATAACATCTGGAATGAAATTCAAACACAATGGCTCGAAGCGCTGAAACCGCTGCAAAAAAATGTCATCGTCATTTCGCTGGGCCACCCGTTTGAGCAATCAATCCTGCCCGATGCACAGATCATTAATGTTGGATCATTTCACAAGCCACTGCTTGATGTAGTTGCCGAAAAAATCTACGGTGGGGTGCCACGCACCGGGGCAAACGAAATCATTGATAACCCCGAGCCATTTCTGCGCTCCAAGCGCTTTGGTATTTTGTGCCACCGCTGCAGTGTGGCGCAGTACGAAAATACTGACGTCTTTCTGCCAGACGGCCTGTATGAATGGGCAATCAAGCAAAATGACAATACCAAACTTGCTGCAATTTTTTGCCCTGAACATGGCCTGCTTGGCACTCAAGAAGCCTTTGCTCACATTGAGTCTGAAAATCAAAGTCGTTGGGACTGTCCCGTCCACTCACTGCACGGCACCCACAAAAAGCCAACACCTGAAATGATGCAAGGACTTGATGTTCTGGTCATCGATTTGCAAGAAGTTGGCGTTCGTTGTTTTACGTACCTAAGCACACTGCAGCTTGCGCTGGAAGCCGCGGCAGAAAACAATGTTGAAGTTATTGTCTTGGATCGTCCAAACCCACTAGCCGCCTGGGGAGAGGATGGGCCCACGCTTGAAAAGGCATACGAATCATTTTTAGGCAAACTCAATGTGCCCTTCTTGCACGGCAGCACTATTGGCACGCTTGCGCACCAGATTAATCAAAATATTGGTGCAAAGCTGAGTGTCATCGCGTGCAGCAATAATCAGACCCTATTCAAACAACAATTTATACCACCATCACCTAATTTGTGCTCTATTGATCACATTTTTGCGTACCCGCTCACGGTTTTCTTAGAAAGCACCAATTACTCTGAAGGCCGTGGAACCATGTACCCATTTTTGCAATTTGGCGCCCCGTGGGTTGATGAAAAAAAACTTGCAGACACATTAAATGCAAAGCGGCTGCCGGGGCTTTATTTTGAGCCGGTAATTTTTACACCGCAGCAAATTCCGGGCATAGCAGAGAACCCAAAACACAAAAAGGTTGAATGCCACGGTGTTTTTGTACACATTTTTGATCACGACAAAGTTAAACCGATGTCGACAGCAAAAATTATTTTAGACAGTCTCTTTACGCTGTATCCGTACCAAACAACACTGATTAAATATGGCAGTCGCTACGCACTTGATTCGTTGGTTGGCAATGCATCATGGAGGAATATTCTTGAGAAGAAGTTGGTGAAGAGGTGATTTAATGCGTTCGCACCCTTCGAGACGCCCTAACGGGCTCCTCAGGGCGAACGGGGAGCCTGACCCGTTCGTGGTGAGGATCCAGCCTACGCTGAAGCTTCGGCGGACTTGCCGCCTAAGGAGCTTGCCCGCCATAGCCACCTGGGCGACGGCGGGTCTCGAATCCAAACGAACGGATTTAAACAAAAATCACTTCTTGTACAACACACACGCACTGGTCGACGTCGGCATAAAACGTAAATGACGCTTCAACTCATCACGTGTTTCAAAAATACCGCCAAACAGATCGAGCTGATATAAATTATTGACGAACGCGCCACCAGTATCGGCCAAAATTCCCAAACGCAATTCTGGCCGACCGGTAACCGGATTTTGATAGGTGAGTGCAATCACCTTGCCAAGACCTATGTGATATAAATCGCCAGCAAAGACGACATTTTTGCGATGCTTAAAGCGATCAATCGTTTGCTTGTGCGCTTGTGCATGAAGTTGTCTAAAAAACCAGTAACGTTTTTGCGCTAAAACATTTTTTTGTTTGCGATCATAGGCAACGCCGTTGTGCTTATCAACATTGAGCATTTTGCACGTACCATCAGCAAATTTAACAATAACTGTGCCCTGCATCAGCGCATCTTCCAAATCTTGGCGACAAACCCAAGCAAGCGCGGTGCGCTTTGTTTTATTTTCTGGTTTTTCCAGCACACCGGCCAAAACTTGATGCTTGGTAAACTGCCTTCTGAGCGCATCATCATGCAATTGATAAAGTCCGCACGGAAAGTCGGCCGTCTTGCGCCGATTGCCCCGTACCACTAAAATGCCATAGGTGGTAAGACGGATATTGCCGTTCTGTGCAATATTAACGTTGTGGCTGGCGGCACCCTGCGTGTCAGCCTGCCACTGCATGCAGCCAAAGTTTTCTTCTAAAAAAGCAGGATTCTGGATGCGAAAAGTTCCCGTCTTTCTGTCTTGCTCGATAGTATCAACAATAAATTGCAGCGTTTGTTTGGTCCGCTGAAATGACATTAAGTTTTTGAACCCTGCTGGATCAACAATATGTTTGCGATCACCAGCATGCAGCGAAAAGTAGCGCAACGCATCTTTTGCCGCCTGTTGTAAATCAAGAGGGTTGGTAATCACGCTGCTGTGTTGGAATGATGGTTGAGCATCTGAGAAAAAATTTTGAACAGGGAGGGTTGCGCTTGGCGCCGATACAATTTTTTTGTGCGAAACATTATCAACATGAAAGCTGCTGAGCGTTGAAAAACTCATTACGACACGCAGCATAAACAGCGTCGTCTTTTTCATATCCCTCTATCCCCTTGCTTATAAACCCAACCCCTCAATGCTTGTTTTAATAAACCATATTCGGCGCTCTCAAGTCAATATTCACGTTTTTAGGCCACTTTGAACCAAGACCCCCATTTGCTCTTTCTCACCAATATGATAGTATTTCTAATAGAAAGATAAATTAAAAAATGGAGGCTTTATGTTGGTTTCGAATGTTTTTAGATTATTTTCACCGCTTTTGCTGGTTGCGGCACTATTTACACTGCTTCCAGTCCAAGATGCCTTTGGCGCCAAACGTGGTAGAAAAAAAAGTGAAAGTAATCCAGCCCCTGCTCAAAAGAAGACTCGTCCTGAAATTACTGATCTTGATACTGAACCAGTAGCTCCCCAGGGTATTATTTTCAGGCAATTCACATCGATTGAACAAGTTGCTTATCAAAAATCAAAGCAAAAAAATATAGTTTTGGGCGGTCACACCGAAGGTACCAATCTGTGTCCCTGGTTTTCCGTTTACAATGGCCTTGCAATGTTTGCCGCTGCGGCTACAGGAGATCATGATCTGCTCTCAGATATGAAAAATGTTAAAAATTTCAATCTATGGGTACATAAGCACAGAACTTTAGTTCGTGCAATTCGAGAAAATTTGAAAACGGTTGGCAATTTGTGGCAAACCCATATACGTCTTATGGTTCACCAAAGTGTTTGTACACCACAAGAACACTATTTACTCCCAGAACTCAGACAACTGCTCGACGAAGATAGAGACATTCGTCTACCAGACAATATCAGCATTTTTGGCATCCACGAAGGTAATCGTGTCGAACAGGTCCAGGATTTTCCTCAAGAACATCTAAGATCCATAGAAAATGCATATCGAGAAGATACGCTTTGGCCTACCATCCAAAACATACAACGATTTAGAGAGCAACAAGCCCCACAGTTGATTATAATTAACACGGGCGGACACTGGATTGCGATGGTTCTTACTGCCCAAGAAACCTGGGTAATGGACTCTTACCACAACACCAATCGCTCACAACATCCAATGGTTCAGGCACTTGAAAACTTATTTAAAAATCCCGAAATTGTTCTACCAACCAAAGAAGAGTTTGACCTTTGCTATGTGCAAGCACTTGCGCTACATGATCAAGAGATAAAAGCAAACCGCGTAAAGCTACCGGCGCCAGAAGATATACTCAATCTAGTGTCGTCAGAAGAAGATGCTCAAGAAGATAACTCTTTCTGTATTATTCTATAATTTTTTTCACGCATGCATCACCATTCTGGTGTATACTCAACACAAAGAGGGTGATGTATGCATGAAAATGAACTTGGCATTGTTTTAAAACATGCCCCCGGCAGCAGTCATAAAATTTCTGTTTTAACAACATCGTATGGCAAAATGATGACCGTTATTCTTGATCACCGCATCATGCAGCGCATTCAATCAGGAGCTCTTATTCAGCTCCACGGCGGCAAGCTGCAGGGCAATATCTTGGTTCCCACCAACACATCACTTCTTTCTATCCCCATACCACGCAATACTCACGACCTGTACTGGCTTCATCACCTCTTGGAGCTGTGCTATTTTTTTCTGCCGCTTCATCAACCGGTACGTGACGTTTTTATGCTGCTGCAACACAGCTGTATCTTTGCCACACTTGACCATGCCGACGATCCAGGATGGGACGTGTTTAAAAAAAACATCGTCGGGGCTTTTATGATTCTTTTTGGTTTTTTTCCACCTGAATCACTCAAAAAACCTCTGTACGCCATCAAGAATAGTCTTTTACTGTTTATTGACTTTGACCCCGAACAAAAAGTAGAATTTGTGACTAAGCACATGCGCATGGTCGGCACCATACCGCTTGCCCAGCTTAACGCTTGGCTCATAACGTGCATCAAAACACACCCGCGCATGAAGGCTTTTAAAACGTTAGACTTTGTCTATAAGTCGTCGACAACCGTATAATGAGGCTTGTGATGTTCAAAATAAGATTGCTTGTTATCATATTGCTTACTGTCATCAACCTGCATGGCATGGAGTCGTCGTTTTTTCCAGAAAAATCAAAACCGGTGATCGCATTAACAAAAAGCAGCGTTGAGCTGCGCAAAAATCAGCGCGACGAGCTCGAAAAACATTTAACGGCACTCAAAAAACGCTTTGAGGATCAGCAGAAACTTTTTGCCCAAACGCTTACTAAAGTTTCTATGGACCTTGCTGACGCCCACCAAAAAATTAAGGGGTCTTCCGAGCAAGAGGCCGATCATTTAAACAAAAAGATATCAGTTTTAAACGACCGCAAACAAAATCTGCTCGACATGCAAGAGCTCTGGAAAGAAAACGTCGACCTGCTGGAAAAACATATAAAACAACTCAATGAATACATCGAATTTCTTCAGGCAGGGCGCGCAGAACTAAAACCTGCCTACACCTGGAAAGAGTTCCGCGATGCACAAATCAGAATCACTGAACACTCAGTAAAAATAGATGGCGAAAAAGGCAAACGCGAAAATATAAAAAAGCAAAGAACAGCGGCTCAAGAACGCTTGGCAT
>JAHFBR010000052.1 GCA_023249955.1 bacterium | reverse complement strand
CGTGCTGGTTGAAAAAAATACTAACCTCTGGCGCTTAGGCGATATTCTTGACCGCGTGATTGTGCATGATCTTGATCTGACCAATTTTGATGGTGTTACAAAACTGGTTGATGCTCTACGGCCATCGGTTATTCTGCACCTTGCATCATATGGCGGCATGCCGGATCAACTCGATCAAAAAACCATCTACAAAGTAAATCTTGAGGCCACCATTAACTTGGTGAATGCTTGCAAAGGCGTTGGCTTTGATTGTTTTATCAATACCGGCAGCTCGTCAGAATACGGCATTAAAAATGAATCTTTAAGCGAGTCGCTTGTCCTTGAGCCGGTCAGTGATTACGGCGTTTCAAAAGCTGCCGCAACGCAGTTCTGCCTCAAAGAGGCGCTGTTTAACAAGTTGCCCATATACACCATCAGACCGTTTTCAGTGTACGGTGACTATGAAATGCCCACACGGCTGATCCCAACCGTTTTGGTCAACACGCTGCAGGGCAAGCCTCTGAGTCTGTCATCGCCCCACTTTGTGCGTGATTATATTCACATCAAAGATATGGTCGGGGTATATCTTGCCGTTCTGGCACAAAAGCCACGTGATGCTTTTGTTTTTAATGGCGGCACCGGTGTGCAATCATCCATTCAGGATGTCATCACCACGGTACAATCGTTCTGGCCATCACTGATTCAACCGGAATGGGGTCAACAGGTCCCACGGCCATGGGAACCAACCATGTGGCGTGCCGATATCTCACTAGCACAAAAAATTCTGGGCTGGCAGCCGCATTACACATTAGCAACTGGCTTGCAAGCCGCGATGCATTGGTTTAACCAACATTCGTCATTTTATGATCAAGGAGTCAGTCGTGACATCAGACCTTCAACGCGCTCAACCACAACCAACGCCAGCGCTTCTTGAGTCACTGCACAAAACCGCGCAATCATGCCGCGGAACTATTCTTGATATGCTGACGTCAGTTAACAGCTCGCATCTGGGCTGCAGCTTTTCAGTCATTGATATTTTGGTGGTTTTGTATCACTGCTTTGTAAACATTGAACAGGTCAAACAACAAGCTATCGACCGTGATTACATTATTTTGAGCAAGGGGCACAGCGCCTCAGCACTGTATGCAGCACTCCATTCGGTCGGGCTGATTCCCGGCGACATGCTTAAAAATTACCATCGTGGTCTTTTGGCCGGCCACCCGATGCGCGATCTGCGTTACGGCATTGAGGCAAGCACCGGATCATTAGGGCACGGATTATCGATCGGTGTTGGGCTGGCACTTGCAGCACAGCAGCGCCAATCACCCAGCCGCGTGTTCGTGCTGGTTGGTGATGGCGAATGCCAAGAGGGTGCAATTTGGGAGGCACTCACCATGGCTGCACGATTTAAGCTCAATAACTTAACCGTTATTGTCGATTACAATAATCTGCAGGGTCTTGATAAAAGCGATGATCTGATGCCTGGCACGCTACATGAAAAATTTCAGGCCTTTTGCTGTAACCCTATCTCGATTGATGGGCACAATCACGGCGCACTGATTCATGCGATTAATGCCTGCGGCATGACCGAAGGGCCTGATGTGATTATTGCACATACCATCAAGGGCAAGGGCATTGCATGCATTGAAAACAAACTTGAGTGGCACTACCGTTCATTCAAGCCAGAGCAGTATATGCTAGCAAAACAAGAGATCGAGCAGTCATGAGAACAGCGTTTTTTCAATTCTTATTGCAACAGGCTGAAGTCGACCCAAATCTTTATCTAATTGTTGGTGATGTGGGCTTTTCGTTGATTGAGCCCTTTCAACAAAAGTTTCCGACTCGCTACATTAACGCCGGCGTTGCCGAGCAAAATATGATCGGCGTTGCAGCCGGCCTGGCGATGTCGGGCAAAAATGTTTATGTGTATTCCATCATCCCCTTTACCACGCTGCGCTGCTTTGAACAGATACGCGATGACCTTTGCTACCAACAACTTCCAGTAAAAATTGTTGGCGTAGGTGCAGGATTTTCGTACGGGGCCATGGGCGTTACGCATCACGCCATCGAGGATGTTGCGGTGCTGCGCTCATTGCCAGAAATGACGGTTGTTGCACCCGGCAGCGTGCTGGAAACACGCGCGCTTCTGCCACAAATACACACACTCAATGCTCCTGCTTATGTTCGCTTTGGCAATAACGAAGAGACCATAACGTATCCGGCCAACACCACGATAACGCTGGGCAAAGCGGTAGAGATTATTCCACATCCAGACCGTTATATTGTTGCCACCGGCAATGCTCTTGATTTGGCATATAAAGTGTGTAAAACGGTCGGTGACATCGGCCTGGTCAGCATGCCCACCATCAAACCACTTGATACAACATTTTTTACCTCACGCAAACTATCAGCCGTTTTTACCATCGAAGAACATTCGGTCATCGGCGGCCTGGGCGACGCAGTTGCGCGTACGCTGTGCGAAGAAGTTGAACACAAAGTTATTTTTAAAGCCTTTGGCGTTCAAGACTTTTATTTTCACGAAGCGGGACCCCGGGCATATTTGTTAGAAAAAGCAGGATTGAGTAGTGACGTTATCTCGGCAGTTATTAAGGAAAAAATAAATGCTTTTACACCACCTCTTTCTATCCCAAGCTACCAACAACCCGGCACATATTGATCTAGAAAATCGGCGTACAAAAATAACCGTGCTCTGCATCGCCATCTTTCTTCTTATCTTCTGCACGCTCGGCCTCCCCTTCATTCACTGGGGTTTTAAAACCGATGACTGGGGCAATGTGTATCATGCCACTACCAGAAACTGGTCAGATTGGTTCGGTTTTTTTACCGAAGGCAGCAGCGAAAAAGTGTATCACCAGAGCAATCTGCCACCAGCACCAGAAGCATTTTTTCAGGGCCTTTATCGACCCGTGTCTTTTATTTACTATGCCATTCAGCACGCTCTTTTTGGCTTTGCCCCCTACGGCTATTTTTTGGTCACCATTGGGCTCCACGCACTCAGCACGGTCATGCTTTTTTTGCTGTTCCTAAGTTTTGCGACAACGGTTCAGGCATGCATTGCCGCACTCTTGTTTGGCTTTCATCCAAGCCTGCACAACTGGCTGGGGTGGACCAGCGCACAAACGTATTTCAGCGAACTTTTTGTCGTGCTGCTGATTATTTTTTTGTTGTTGCATTTCATTAAAAAACCTCGCTGGTATTTATATGTCTTGGCGTGCGGACTGTATCTTGCAAACTTATTTTTAAAAGAGCAGACCATTTTATTGCCGCTCTGGCTAATGCTGGCCTACGGCATCTATCAGCCAACATCGCTACCAGTATTCAAACGCGCTGCACGTGCTTTTCGTTCTGCATCAGGCTTTTTTTTGATGGGTGTTGCATATGTTATAGCACGTCTCCAGTTCTTTCCACTCACCGCAGAGACAAGAACACTGACGTTTGAACCAACCTGGCAGTCGTTTATAACCCGCATGTCATCGCGCTTTTACGATTTTGTTACGTATGGTAACGACCTGCTGGGGTTTTCATGGCTGGAGCAGGGGAACCCTCTTTTGAAGGGCTCTTTGATTGGCTTAACGCTGCTTATTGCCGGCTGGCTTTTTTATCACAACACACAAAAAAAATATGTCACGCTGTGCAGCATCGGTATCATACTGTTGAGCTGGCCAGCGCTTTTAATGCACTATCAGCCACGCTATATCTACATGGCAATCCCATGGTTTTTATGCCTGGCACTGATCTTGGTGTGTTTTTATAACGGCCCACGCATCGGCAAAAAGATTGTCTGGTTCGTACACGCAGTGCTCCTAACAATACTTGCTGGCAACACACTTTTTTTGACCCAGCACCTCAAAACACGTGAAGCCGACCTTCATATCATCACCACGGCGTTCCACAAGCTTGTTGCTAATCCGGCAACGCAAAACCGTGTACTTGGATTTATTGCGCTACCATCCCGCTGGTTTGCACAGGGAACAGCCCAGGCGGTATGGATGCTACGCAACGATCATTCGCTTCCCGTTTATCAATGGGGAGCCCCGCTTAATCGCATCGATGGCAACTTGCCAGACGGCGAGATTGAATTCGTACGCACAAAAAATGGTTTTGAGTGCGTCTCACAAACGCCACAGATTTTATGGTTTGAAACGGTTGATGGAACAAAAACTGATCGTATTTTTATTGAGATAGAAGAAGAGTATAAAAAGCAAAACATCCTGTTTGTTGCATGGGATTATAAAAATAAATGTTTCAAAATTCTATAAATTTTAAAATATTATGCTCAGCCTTCATCTTTATCCTGGTCGTGCTGGTACTCGGCATCCCTTACACCGGGTGGTGGTTTAACGGCTGCGATGATTTTCACGGTCTTTATTTGGGATTCAGAACAAAGACATGGGGTGACCTGTTTTATTTCTTTCTTGATGGCCACATTAATCAAGATATCGGCCCCAGCAACTATCTCCACCTACGTGAACAAACGACGTTTTTGAGTACGTACTATCGACCCCTCTACTGTTTTTTTGCGACGCTGCAGTATTGGATCTTTGGGACGGGTGCATATTGGTACCATCTATGCAATGTGCTTTTTCATGCACTCAACAGCGTGATTCTCTTTAATCTCTTTAGCTTGGTTACCACAACGCTTCCTGCGTTACTCGCAAGCCTGCTGTTTGCATTTCATCCGCAGATTGCCTTTCGGTTTGGCGCCCTCGTCAATTTGCATTACTATGTCGCGGTTTTTTTAATGCTTCTGTGCGTTATATTTTTTAAACGCTACGTGGATACTAACAAAAAAATATTTATCGTGTTGGCATCATGTGCTTTTGCTGTTGCACTTTTCACGCGCGAATCTTCAATTGTGCTGCCAGCAATAATCACGATGGGATACGCACTTTACATTACCCCCGCCTACCCCGAGTATTTTTCGCCTCGAAAAATGTATCGAGGGGTTCTAAAAACCGCCCCGCTCTGGGCTATCAGTTTTTTATTCTTAGCCCTACGCCTGTACCTCTATCCGTTCGCTCACAGCACAACATCGTCATTCAAGCTTGCAACCTTCCTGCACGCAAAAAGCCAAGAACTTTTGGTCATGCTCTACGATACCTTCACGCTTTCCTGGCTGCCGTGGGGACATCCAATACTGCGCAGCACCCTCCTGAGCTTTGGTTTGCTGTGCTGTCTTTATCTGTTGATTCGCAACACTAAAAAGCTTGGGGGCTTAGCATGTTTTGCAAGTGCTGCGTTAATGCTGTGGCCAGCCGTTGTTGGTTGTTACAGCCCCCGCTACATTTATGAAGCCTACCCACTTATTCTGCTTGGATTTATTGGTCTTTTGCGGTGGAACCAGGGCCCTTTGATCAAATTAAAAAAACTTTTTCTTCTGCTTCTTTCTTGTTACGTTTTATTTTTGATGGTCTTTGCAGCACAAAACTTTTGCCGCCGACAAGCAAAAATGACAACCGTTGCACATGCAGTCACAACATTGGTGGCTGACCCCTTGATCAAAAATCGCCCACTGTGCGTGCTATCGTATCCCGCAGATGGCATGGGGGATCAGCCGGCCGATATTTTTAAAGTCATGCAAAACAATCTTAATGCAGTTGTACTTTGCGATACCTCGGGGGCACTAGTGCAAGCCGATAGCAACATCGTTGCACCTGAAGGCTGGAGAAATATGATCTGCAGGCATTACACCAAAAATTACGTAAACGTGAGCAAAACACCAAAAGGCTTCAGATTTGTTTCAAGCAATCCTGAAAAAACACACTTTTTCTTGTCCAGCAACTCGGGCTACAGCCTGGGAGAAAAGATTATTAGTCAGAAAGATGCGCATGATCGAGTTACTGATTTTACGCTTACAATGGATAAAAAATATTTAGATCTGAATCCCATTTTTATTGTCTGGAATTATGAAACAAAACTGTTTGAGGTGATTGCATCATGAATAGAACATACCAGCATACAGCTCTGGCTATAGCAATCTTTGTTGGCATTATCACGATATTTCTAACAACCAATCGCCAGTGGTTTTTTGATGGTGACGACTGGGGACTGGTCTTGAAAGGGGCTCAATGCAAAAGCCTTAAAGATTTTGGTGATTATTTTGTACACGGCAAAATTAGCGATCTTGCCCTACCAATTATGGCAGAAAAACCAACGTTACTCGAAAATCCCAATAATGTTTTTTTCAGCACGCTCTATCGCCCTATTCCCCTGGTCTTCCACTTCATACAATATCATCTCTTTGGACTCAATGCTTATGCCTACTTTATTTTTATTATCGTACTACACGCAGCAATAGCATCTCTCTTATTTTTACTACTCTGTTGGTATGTACGCTGGCTGCTTGCTTTTTGCTGCGCACTGCTCTTTGCTTTTCATCCAACACTCTACGGCTGGGTAGGGAAAATTGATACGCTACAAAGCCATATCAACTTACTTGCAGGCATTGGCTTTGTGCTACTTTTATACAAAAGTCTCCAAAGAAAAAATCTAGCGCTCTATCTTGCCTCGTGCCTACTCTTTCTGTTCTGTTTGTTGACACGAGAAACGTTTATTATTTTTCCCCTCATCCTGTTTGCATGGATGTTTGCGCTCTCAAAACACGCTACCTGCGAATATCTCGTTCCACTCAAAAACAAACTCTTTTTCTTGTCTGGTTTTTGCGCTACAGCAGCATTTTATTTGCTCCTCCGTGGAATCGCCTACCCTTTGCTTTCGGCCTCTGCACATACCGCAAATATGTCATTTCTCGATCTCGTGATACGCACATGCCTTCCAAATGCTCAATCCATGATGCAGTTTTTTTATAACACCTTTTGGTTGCAATGGTTCCCTTGGAAAGCGTATGCATACTTTAAAAACAACGACCTCCTGACGTTTTACAAATGTACCAAAGCATTGATTTTATTCCTTTTTATCGCTTGCTTTATAACAAATACCAAAAAAATTATTATCACGATGCTTTTGCTTTCAGCACTTTTTTTATGGTGGCCGCTTGCATGTGGTTCTGGCATACGCTTGATGTATGAATCGGTACCATTTTGCATTGCTGCAATAGCCTTTACCATCAACTTCTCGACATTTTTCAATTACCAACTATTTCGCTTCATGATCTTTGCCCTTTTCGTTCCACTGATATATTTTAATGCATCTGCTGTTATTGGACGCATGCACCACATCATGTATGAACCCAGAAAAATCAATGCTGCTATCCAAAATTTAACACAGTCCTCAGCGCATAGTCTGAGCAACAAACCCCTTCTGTTCATCAATTCAACCACACATTCAAACTCGACCGGTATTCTTCAAGCACTCCACCTACTTAAAATCAGTACCACGCTACCTCAATACTTTTGCCGTGAAATTGTCATCAAAACAAGCAACAACATCTCAGATGTTAATAAAATTTTTCGAGCAGAAAAACATGAAAACCGTATCCGCATTGTTTCACTTGATCCAGAAAGCGCCTGGTTTGAAGCGGCAAAGCCAGAGGGCCCCATTGGGCTAACAACGCAAGTAACCACTAATCAAAAAGATGGAAATAATCACATCTTTGATATAACGCTCACCATGGACATAGATTATTTTCATCCAGATTTCACCATCATTGCGTGGTTTTTTGAACAAGAAAAGTTTGTCATTCTTAATTAATTGGTTGAACTATGATAACTATTTTTCATCAACGCATAGCATTGTCCATAATGCTTTTTGTCAGTATTTTTACAATATTTCTGGCTACTAACCGTCAATGGTTTTTTGATGGAGAAGACTACGGTCTTGTCTTACGCGGCAAGCAATGCCAATCACTCAACAAGACTTGGAACATTTTCAAAAAGGGTGCCGTCATCCATCAATCACTGACACATGAGCCCACAAATCCGACATCACAGGCAAACCATAGCGAGTCATTTTTTTCTGTTTATTATCGACCGGTGATACTGCTTGTTCATGCACTTGAATACAAACTTTTTGGCACCAATGCCTATGCCTATTTTATTTTTATCATGCTGTTGCATGCGCTACTGGCAACACTGCTTTTTGTCTGTCTTGCACCCTACGTAGGCCCGTTAATAGCGCTGCTCTGCTCACTCTTTTTTGCCTTCCATCCAACCTTACATGGCTGG
>JAHFBR010000051.1 GCA_023249955.1 bacterium | reverse complement strand
CATTCTGGGTGGCAGTATTATTTTGATGATGATCATGAGCCTGCTCAGCCACTACAAAGCCTACTTTTTAACGGCTCTGTATGTTGCGGTGGCGCTCAAACTCATTGCTCATGCAACATCACTGGCAACAAAAAAACCCATCATTAATTCAGTCCTTTCGTGGACCATGAACGGTTTCTTTTTGGTTGCCTGGCTCTACATCTTTTTAGGTATCTTTGAAGGGCTTATTCAGGCATTCGTGCTAACCATGCTCACCACCACCTATCTTGCCATTGGAGCTCAGCACAATGAGTCACATCCACCAAAGGAGCACAGCTCATGATTCTTACTCCTGAACTAATACACTACGCTGCTGCTGGTCTAGGCATCTCCATTGCAGCCATTGGCGCAGGCCTGGGATTGGGAAATGCCGGCTTTGGCATCCAAGAGTCATTAACACGTCAACCAACGGGCAACGCACAAAACTTTAATCTTGCCGTCATAGGCCTTGCACTTATCGAAAGTGGCGCGATCATAGC
This sequence comes from bacterium, assembly GCA_023249955.1. GTDB lineage: Bacteria > Babelota > Babeliae > Babelales > RVW-14 > JAHFBR01. The sequence continues at coordinate 7,623 of JAHFBR010000051.1, read as the reverse complement.
CTTAGTTGCAACGCTGATTACACTTTTTAGTGGGGTACCAAAAACCATTGAAGTGGCCTATGCAGAACTTGGCATAGGGCTTGCTGTTGGGTGTGCTGCCGCTGCAATCAGCATTTCATCAAGCTTTGTGGTTCGGGCGGCTGCCAATGCCGTAGCTCGTCAACCACTTTTTTCATCAAAAATTTTAACCTTCATGCTGATTTCCCAATCAATTATCGAAGCGCCAGCAATTTTTGCCTTTATCATTGGTCTTTCTATCCGTGCCCAACTTTCAGATTCGCTCACTATTTACGCAAGCATTAAGCTTCTTGCGGCTGGGCTGGTTGTTGCTCTTGGGTGCATCGGACCATCAATTGGACAAGCAATTTTTACCCGCGCAGTGTGCACATCAATTGGGTTGAACAAAAACGTTTACAACAAGCTTTTTCCCTTTGCTTTGATCAATGCAGCAATGATTGAAACACCTATGATTTTTTGTGTTCTTTTTGCGCTGCTGATGTCGTATGCCAACACCCAAGGAGCAACCTTTGTAACGGCCATGCAAGCACTTGCCGCCACCATTGCCATGGGGCTTGGTTCGCTTGGCTGTGCCATTGGCATAGGATATGTTGCATCGCGTAGCTGCTATCAAATTGCCTTGGATCCAACAGTTTATACGCTGCTTGCACGCACAACGCTCTTGGCGGTGGTGCTTATTGAATCATCAATGATATACGCGTTAATCATCGCCATGCTTTTGTTAGGACGATAAAAAAACGGAGAATCGATGTGAAGCACGAACAACAACACTATCACATCGTCTATATCTTAACCAAGCTTGAGCTGGGCGGAGCCCAGAAAGTCTGCTTATCACTGGTTCAGGGACTTGAAAACCATCACCATCCGGTCTCTTTAATCTCTGGCTCAGAAGGAGTCTTGGTCGAAGAGGCATCAAAACACAAATCTGTTTTTTTATTACCCAGCATGACACGCGAAGTAAGCATCACGGGAATATTCAAAGAGATTAAAAATTTTATCGCACTGGTGCGCACACTGCGCACACTCAAAAAACAAAACCGGCTCATCATGGTGCATACACACAGCACCAAGGCTGGTATTTTAGGCCGCTGGGCAGCATTATTTGCCGGCGTAAAACATCGCATTCACACCGTACATGGTTATGGATTTCATACCCATCAATCACAGCTACGATGGCTTATTGTTTATCTGTGCGAGTTTTTTACCAGTTTTATCACCACCCATTTTGTCTGCGTATCGGCACAAGACGCCACCACAGGAGCACGGCTCTTGCCCGGCTTTGCACGCAAACAATCACTCATTCGCGCTGCCGTTGATTATGAAAAATTCATGCAACCGGCAACGAAGGGCCAGAATTCACTCATCATAGGAACTGTTGCCTGTTTTAAGCCACAAAAAAATCTTTTTGATTTGCTCAAAGCCTTTGAGCTCGTGCATAACTCCATGCAACAAACCGGTCTCCAGTCACCGTTGCTACAAATCATTGGGGACGGCGTGCAACGCAAAGAAATTGAAACCTGGATCGCACAAAAGGGGCTTGGCTCGGCGATCCAACTTTTGGGCTGGCAGCACAACGTTGCCGACTGGATGCGTCAATGGAAGCTCTTTGCCCTGAGCTCGCTTTGGGAGGGGCTGCCCTGCGCAATTGTAGAAGCTCGATTGCTCAAGCTACCTGTTGTAGCATACGATGTAGGGGGTATTTCAGAAATTATTTATGATGACGTCAACGGCTTCCTGATTCCACCGAACAACTGGCAACTCCTGAGTGAAAAAATACTTTTAATTTTACAAGATCATAAGCTTTGCAGCAGATTGAGCACTCACACTGACAATCTTGAGGATTTTGATAGCGCCATGATGGTAAAAAATCATGTGGATCTTTATGCCCATCTAGCAGCAAAATCAGCACATACCCGACATACATCCCGCAAAGCTTCACCCTGACAGAGGACTTGAGTATACTATCAAATATGTTATAACCAAACTTCTGTCGTAAGAGCTATTAGTGGCGAATAAAAAGGTTACGACAACACTAGCTACACCCGTGAGAAAGGGAGGGAGTGAGACATGAGAAAATGCCTTAAGATTAAAGTAATGGGGAAGGTGCAAGGTGTTTCTTACAGAGCTACTGCTCAAAAACATGCACAAAGCCTTAGTATTGAGGGCACCATTCAAAATTCGGACGATGGAAGCGTTGTAATTTATGCCTGTGGACCATCCGAAAAACTTGATAAGTTTATTGACCTTCTGTACAAAGGAACCCCAGAATCGACTATTAATGATCTTCTTGCAGAGCCATTTGTAAACGAAAAAGATTTTCGAGGCGTTTTTAGAATTATCGGAGATTAGGTATAATAGAGATCTCTGGCGGCCCCAAGGGGAATCGAACCCCTATTGCTGCCTTGAGAGGGCAACGTCCTAACCGTTAGACGATGGGGCCAGCAAACAAGAATGATACACAAAGACTGAATAGACGTAAAGAACAATACCCGAACCGGATTTATAGTGGCTTCTGCACACAGACATACAATCTTGATTCTTTTTTTCTTTATTGCGCTTTTTTCGCATGCAAACACCGCTGCCCTCGCTCACCTTGATGACCAAGCAAGTTCATCGTTTGATATAGAAAAAATAGCGTTTTACTGCGACATCCCACTCGATGCCCACGAGTTTTTTTATCTTTCAGGACTCAAACAAAACAGCCTGCTTACCAAAGATGACATTGAAAAAGCGGTTAAGCGCCTGACCATCAAAAAGCGATTTCAAAACGTTGCTGTCGATGTGCGGGAAGCTGATGGTCGCAAAAATTTGCACTTTACCCTAACGGCCAACTGGATCTTTAAAAAATTAGAATTTGAGGGCATCTGGTTTGGCAAGCCGCATTATGCAACGCTGTACATGCAGCAAGCCGGTGAAGTTTTTGATGCACACTTGCATGAAGAGTCACTCAAGGCTATCAAGCAATATTTACACGATCAGGGCTATTTTAAGTGTATCATTCGGGACGAAATTCAGTATCTTTCGCGCGACAAAACAATCACAGTCCGCATCAAGGTTGCTAAAAAAACGCGCTTTACCATCAACAATGCAGCCGTCGTTTTTGCCGATCTTGAAGAGCAGAAAATTGCCCAGCAACCAACAGAAAATCTTGAAGCAATGACCAACGAGATTGCTTCAAGATTTCGATCAGCATTTACTGAAAGCTATTATTCAAAAAAACAGATCAAAAAACACGTCAATAAAATTCGCGCTCTTTTAAAAGACGAAGGCTTTGTCAACACACGCATCTCTATGTCGCACACAGCAACAAAGAGCGCTCTTGATGTAACACTTAAGATTCAACTCGGCAAACGAAAAATCATCACCCTCACCGGCAATGATATTTTTTCAGATCACGATATAAAAGAGGATTTCATCGGCAAAGATGCTCCCGACTGGATATTTTCACCCGATATCATTGCGCAGCAACTGCTGCACGAATATTACAAAAAAGGCTATTGGCATGCTCACATCAAACCAGAAAAAATAGGTTCCATCGGGTATAATTTTTTGATCGATGAAGGCGAGCCGACAACTATCGAAAAAATCGATATTGTCGATATAAAAACACATGCACAAGAACGCTCTGCAGAAAATTTGAACGACCTACTCAAAGACAAAACGTGCGATCAAGCACTGCTGGATGAAAGCCTAGAGCGCCTGAAGCAGTTTTATTTGACGCATGGATACTGGGATTTTAAAATCATCGACAAGCGTTTTGAAAAGATACCCAACAAAAATACCTACACCGTAAAAATAGTGCTGGATAAAGGCAGGCAGCGCCTCTGGGGCGGCTTTGCTATTGAAGGGTTCAAGCATCTTGAGCAGGATGAGTTTTTTAAAAAATTTAGAAATATTCGAGCCGCACAACATATCCCCTTTAATCAACAATGGCTTCTGGAGCAGCGCAGCTACTTGTTGCATCACTTTCAAAAACAGGGCTACTGGTATGTCAGCGTGGAGCCACAACTCATTGTCGTACCTGATGACAAAAAACAAAGTAATGCAAAACTTAAGGTGTTGGTGCAATGGAATATCGTTCCCGGCCCACAGGTCACCTTTGGCAAAACGATTATCCGAGGAGCAACCACGGTTGATTTTGCGCGCCTCAAAAAGCAATGCGCCTTTGATGAGGGAATGGTATGGAGCCGCGAAAAAATTGACCGCACACGGAAAAAATTAAAGAATTTGGACGTCTTTAAAACAGTGCAAATTCAGCCTTACCAGCTTTCAAAAAACAAGAGCAAAAAGCCAATTCTCATAACCTTGGTGGACGATGACCCCGTTGAACTACGTGCACGCGTTGGATACTTTATCAACAGTAAAAACATTCTTTTTAGACGGCAAGATACACCAAAAGTTGGGGCTTCATTTATTATTAAAAATCCAACCAATCGTGCCGATCTTATAGCGCTTGCAGGCGACTGGACAAGGTTTGAGCGTAAAGTCACCTGCGATTATCAACAGCCATCGCCATGGGGTATTTCAGCGATGGGCACGCTGAAGGGATATGCAAACGAGTTTACTCACCCGGTCGAGATTCAAAATAGCGGCTCTGCCTATCAAGCACTGCAATATGGCTTCCTGGCTGGGCTGAGCGAACAATACAAAGAACATTACCACTGGGGCATTAACGTGGGTAACGAGTGGTTGCGCATCACCCGCGTGCACGGCAATCTTAAATTTGACCCAAATCTTATTAATAAAACACTGCCGTATTTCTTTGTTGAGCCGAACTTTGAGATTGATACGCTTGACGATCGCACCAACACCACCTCGGGCAGCCTAACGCAAATGTGTGTCAAAATGATGCTCCCAGAAACGGCGGGCGAGCTCACCGCAAAGGCCACGATCGAACAGTCGCTTTTTGTGCCCTTGTACAAAAAAATTATTGCTGCTGGCCACATCCGTGTTGGCCATATCTTTGGAAGAAAGTTTGATAAAATATTGCCCAATGAACGTTTTTACCTTGGTGGCCCGTACTCGGTACGCGGCTACGAACCAGACGCTTTGCCGCCACTGGGCGTTACAGACGTCATAAGAGATGGAAAAACAGTCAAAGCGTTCACTATTCAAGGTGGCAGCTCTATGGTCAACGCAAGTATCGAGTTACGCTTTCCTGTGTATAAATCATTTGGTGCAGTATTGTTTCAAGACGTTGGTATTTTAAGCCAATCAGGCATCCCTGGATTTAAAGATCGCTGGTACCCCGGCTCAGGATTTGGCTTCCGCTACAAAACCCCAATCGGTTCTTTACGCTTTGATATCGGTTGGAAATGGAAGCGGCGCCTGAAAGAGGATACCAAAACATATGCCTGGTACTTGACGCTTGGCGAAGCGTTCTAAGTCCAAAAGAGTAAAAAGCTCCTTCCTCGCTTTTGATTATTGGCAAGGAAGGAGCTTTTGTAACTACGAAATTTTAATGATCAAGCTCACGCTTCATTCAGCTGTTGTAATTTTCTTCTTTTGCTTTTCGATTGTTTGATCAAGTAGTTGAAGTCGGTCATCATTATCACCTTCCCTCAATTTCGGGCCTTCTAAAAAAACCTGCACAACAGGGATAGCATTTCTGCCATATTGATTATTTTTTCCATACGCGCCGAGCAGATTTATTGGCGGTGCGTCACAACCAGCTTTCACACCCGGTTTGAGTGCCAAACATATGAGGGCTGTCTTCTTAGGTCCTCCACAAATCTCTGCTACTGCATGCAACTCTGCATCTTTAAGATTTCCCTGTTCAAGTCGAGCAGTATTAAGAGCACAATATAAAACAACATCTCCATGTTGGAGTCTCTCTCGGAGCTCATTTGGGTCCCCCTGTATCACTGTACAATTCAACGGTGCGGGCACGAGCCGGTTCCACTGTTCTTTAAAGTTTTCATATTCGGGTGTGTCTTTGGTCAAGAAAAGAGCCCTTGAGCCACTTTGGACATATACAAGAATTCTCCTGCCTCCCTCTCTCTTGATGAGCGCCGCCTCCAACTTGTCGAGCTTAGCCCTCGTTCGCGCAATTGCTTTTTTTAGCCCATCTACGCTCATGTTAACAAATTTCTCTTTTAGCCCTGATGACTCGGCTGGCGGTGCTCCTTCCATTGCAAAAAGAGATTGTGCTGAGAATATTGTTAGAAAAAGCATTAATAATTTAATATATTTCACTGCTTACCCTTCATTTTTAATTTAGAATACCTCAAATACCAAAAACCTTATTTTGGCTATGTATTCAGAATAGCCCATGGACCGAACAAAACGCAAGAGTTTGCATACAAAATGGCGACAGGGAGATCGAACTCGAGCCAACCGAAGCAAAAAAACACCAAAAACGAGGGATTTCTAGGACGTCTGCCCACCAAAACGCGCAATTTGCCGTGCTTGTCGCAAAAACTCCCAAATCCCAATCGCCTGCACCTGTTCGCCAGAAAAATCACGTACCACTCGGGGAAAGGCGATGCCCACGCCAAATAAGTTCGGCGCTATCACGCCTGTTTTTGTATCATAATTCTGCAATAATTCATCAGGCAGGCCACCAATAGCATTGCGTTCAAAACCAATGGCGTAAATTACCTTGGTACACCCAGCAAGCTCCTGCTCTATCTCTTGCCCTGAAGCATTAAAAAATTTGACCAAATTGTTTGGAAGATTTTTTTCAAAAAAATCGCGTGCCCATTGAGCCGCCACCCCCTTCAAGCCGGTGTAAGCGTTAATGTAAAAAGCTCCTTGAACAACGGCATAACAAAGCGGTTTTTTTGCAAAGCTTACTATTTTTTTTACCCCAAGCTCTGACAAATTTTTCAAAACAAGCATGCCTGAATGCGAAACACCAAAGACAGCAACAATGTCGTCCGGGCACACAAGTTCCCGCAGCTTTTGCTTATCCAATGCATCGTTCATCGAAATCTGGCAAAGCCCACGGTGTTGCAACTGTTTTGGATGAGCACCAATTGCCAAAACAACTTTTTTTGCGCGAATCACACAATCACCAGCGGTGAGCACAAACACATCACACTCACGTGCAACATTGTTCACCGTGCCCTGCACCACGTTGACGCGTCGCTTAATTTTTTGGGTCGCATGCAACAATGGATCAACCACCTCTTTCAGAGGACAGCGCCTGCCATCATCACGCTTAAACAGTTCAAATTGATGCGCACGCGCTTTGATATCAAAAGCACGACACGCCAAAAAGAATTTTCTAAACGATCTAACCATCGTGTTACTTGGAACATTCTGATATAGAGCTCCTAAATCCCCCACCTGAAAAGTCGGATCAATCCAAACAATCTCTTTTTCTTTAACGCCATGATCCAATAAAGCCCCAACCATTGCTATCCCTGCTGGACCAGCACCAATCACTGCCCATTGGCATGACATGTTTTGCGACTGCGCCAAGACGCTATGACTAAAAAAAGCTATCACCAAAGCTATTCTATGCACTAACATTACGTCACCTTATTTTTTGTATCATTTTTTGCGGCCTGCAATAGAGCCGGATAAAGTTCCGCAAGCATTGTGGCAAGCTCGTTACTTGCGTTGCGCATGTCGACAGGATCAATTGGTATGCCCCCATAT
>JAHFBR010000050.1:7458-8144 GCA_023249955.1 bacterium | reverse complement strand
TATGCTGATTGAGTTTTTCTTGCGTTTTGGCGCACAGCTGCGCGTTGATCCAGGCGCGTGCAAGATCTGGGCCGGCGATATCGGTCAGTGTGGTGGCGTAGCCCATTTTTTTGAAATAGAGTTCAAGCGGTGATGCCTCTTTGATGCTGGGCATGACAACTTCGTCGGGAAAAAATCTGATCAGCTCGGCTTCGAGCATGCGTGTGGCTTCGACGGGAATGACCGTGGCAAAGAGTTGCGCGGTGAGCAGTTCGCCAAACACCAGGCCCCATGCATCCTGTCCGGGAAAAAATGATAGCAGATACGATGCTGATTTTTCATCAAGCATGGTTGCATCGGTGAGCGTTGCGGGTGTAAAAACACGCGTGACGCCACGTTCCACCACCACGCCGGGTTGCGGCTTGGAAAGCTGTTCGCACAGGGCAACACGAAAGCCGCCCTTAATTAATTTGGTCAGATAATGATTGAGCGCATGCACTGGAATGCCGCACAGCGGCACATCTTCGCCCTTGTTTTTGCCACGCTTGGTTAGCGTGATGGCAAGGTAGGATGCTGCGATTTTTGCGTCATCAAAAAAGAGTTCGAAAAAATCACCAACCTGAAAAAACAGCAGCGCATTTGGATGTTGTACTTTGATATCCAAATATTGCTGCATCAGCGGCGTGTTTTTTTCTACGTTTTGTTCC
>JAHFBR010000050.1:0-7448 GCA_023249955.1 bacterium | reverse complement strand
TTGTTCCATTGAAGACCGCGGTAAAAGATTGACCAGTTCCGACGATCAGCAATGTACCATGTTTTATTCATTTGGTCGATTTGGTTTTGGAGGCAAGATAGCGCATCTCTGCGAGGCGGTACTCTTGACTTTGTCGTGCTGCGAGGCTTTGGTTGTATGCAAGATTAAAAGGATCATCTCTAAAAAAAGCGACAATCGCAGCATGTTCGCCAGCCTCTTGCTGCGGGGTCCGTCCGCGATGATTGTGTTGATAGAGAAGTGCTCCATATCTGGTCAAAAGCTTGACGGCTTCCAGATTGCCGCGAAATGCGGCTTCGTGAATGGGCAGCCAACCAAAGTTTTTGTTGTGTCCACGTAAGCATGCTGCTTCTGATCGCGCATTCACAAAGGCTCCACGCTTCAGGAGCGCTTCGGCAATGACGAAGCGATTTTGGCAAATTGCTTCGTGCAGCGCTGTCCACCCATAGTCTTCTTGCTCGTTTACATTGACTGTTTTGCTCTCAAGCAGTGCCAGAATGGTTGCGTCCTCTGCTTGGTCCTGCAGAGCTTTAAGCAACGATGGTGGATCTTGCTGCATGCCGTAAGCTGTTGTGACGCCGAACTGGCAAGCGATAAAAAGAAGTACGGTAAGTGATATGGAATGCATATAAAAAATCGAAAATCAGTTAACGATTTGTGTAATGTTATGTTTCTTAAACTCGTTATTGGCGTTTATAAGCAATTCGGTTTGAAATGCGCGCTCCGTCCTGGCATCTTTGATAATGCATTTGGTTCTCATTGCAATAGAAACGACACCCGAAATACCTAAAACCTCTTTGCCAACGACAATAATCTTTTCAGAAGTATCTACGTAAAAGATATTTTGAGCAACTTTTTCTAGGATCTCCTTTGCTTGAGCCAAATTGGATGATGGTGAGATGTGGATATCAACCGTTGTCATCATCTTTAGGTTGCCGGCACTGCTTGAGCTTACCAGGTCGGTGAGAAATTGGTGGTTTGGAATAGTAACGATGCTTTCATCCAGTGTCAATAGCTTGACCGAGCGAAGTCCAATATCAATAACTTCGCCATAAACATTTTTAAATGTAATGCGGTCACCAACCTGAAAGGGCTTATCGAGCAATAAAATAATACTTGAGATCATGGAGGCGACAGGGTCTTTTAAGGCAAAGCCCATCGCAACAAGTGCGCTTGCCAAAAAACCAATGGAAACCTCTTTGCCAGGCTGAAAGAGGATAAAGACGGTTGCAATGATGCCGGTCGCATAAATTATAAAATTAAAAAGTGGCACCCAACCGAAGATAAACATGCGTTTATTGGGAAATTTTTTTGTAATGAAGCGGCTGAGGGCTTTGACGAACTTTGTGAATAACGATAGACAGAAAACGACCACCACAAATATGATGATGTCTTCAATGCTAAGCTTCAAAAGAAATTTATACAAGCTTTGTGCGCGTGACATATGAACCCCTCTATATTTTTTTTGACAACTATAATAATTGTTACATTAACACACCATAGTTGCTCATCGTCAAGAGTGTGAAGTAATCAAGGTGAATGGTTATGTGATAGATCTTTGCAGTACAAATGATCTTCACAGAACCACGGTTTCCATTAGAATGGTGACGTCAAGATAATCGAAACGGCGCTTGAAAAACAGAAGGGTGCAAAAAACGTGAAAGAGTCGAATAAAAACCATATTGTTATCACCATCGATGGCCCTGCTGCAAGTGGCAAGAGTTCTGTGGCAAAAATGATTGCACAGCGATTGGGTTTTTATTATTTGTACACCGGGTTGTTGTACCGTGCCGTTGCGTATGTTTTGGTGCAGCAGCAGTTTCGCGGTGTGGCGCCAAAAGACGCCGCCGATATTGTTATCCCTTCTGACTTGAGCATGATAAAAAAAATTGTTTACTCGTACAGCAACGGTGAGCCGCGTGTTGCATACGATGGCCAGGATATTTCGCCCTACCTGTGTGATGCCTCGTTTGATCAACCGGCCTCCGTCGTCTCCGCCAACAAAGCGGTGCGCCAAGCATTGCTGGATGTGCAGCGCAATGTTGCGCAACACTATGACTTGGTTGCCGATGGACGCGATTGTGGTACGGTTATTTTTCCCAACGCTACAATAAAGTTTTTCCTAACGGCCGATGCGCACACGCGCGCCGTGCGCCTTTTTAATGACCGTAAGCGTGCATACTCAACCATGTCGGTTGACCAGATCAAAGAGCTGTTGATCGAGCGCGATAATCGCGATCAAGCGCGTGCGGTGGCACCACTGGTTGTACCCGATGGTGCCATGGTGATTGACAGCTCTCATCTTAGCTTGGAGCAGACGGTTGAAGCGTTTGTGCAGGTGATTAAGCAGCAACTAGGGTGAATCGAATTGTTCGCACCCCCTTCGACAGGCTCAGGACATGCTTCGAGACGCTCGCCTGGATAATTCGAAAATTACGTGCTGACCTGTTAAGTGTTTAGTCCGTTCGCCCTGAGCGCAACGACACCCCGTGTCGTGAAGTCGAACGGGTGCGAACGCGAAACGAAACGTTTGTATGCCAAAAATGTTCGTACCCATTCGACTACGCTCGTCTTGAGACTCGCTTCGCTCAGGGCGAACGGGAAAGTTAGCGCATCAAAATCAACTCATACGAACAGAGTGTTCTTACAAAACCTCTGCGGCAAGTTTTGCCAGTTCGCTTCGTTCGCTGGTTTCCAAAAATACGGTGCCAAAGATCGAGTACTCTTTAAATTTTTCTGTTGTTACTGTCAGACCGTTACTGCTGAAGTCCAAGTAAGGCGAGTCGATTTGGTAGGGGTCACCCGCTAGAATTACTTTGGTTCCCTCGCCTGCACGGCTGACCAGTGTCTTAACCTCGTGTGGCGTAAGATTTTGTACCTCATCAATAAACACAAATTGGTACGGAATTGAGCGACCACGCATGTATGTGATAGCTTCAAGGCTAATGATTCCCTGGCGTTGCAAGCGATCGACAAAGTGTGAATCTTCACGTGCCTGTGCGTGACCTCCGCGACGATTGTCGTGTTCCTCTTGCTGTTGTTGTTGGTGGCCGTGTTTGCTGCGACTCTTTTTTTCTTTTTTACGGCCCAGGCCCAAATACTCCTCGGTTCCACGTAACATTTGATTGGCGATAAATTCTAAATTATCGTGGACCGGCTGCATCCAAAAGTGCAATTTTTCTTGAATGTCACCCGGCAGATAACCGATATCTGCTCCAAGTGCAACGACGGGGCGTGTGACCAGCAGCTTGCGATACAGGTGTTCGTAAGCAACTTTATACAGGCCGACCAGCAGGGCCAAAAATGTCTTGCCGGTACCGGCAGGGCCCAGCAGTGTCATGCACTGAACGCTGTCATCCATCAGCAGATCCAGCGCCATAAGCTGTTGAATGTTGCGTGCATTAAAGATATGCAGCAGGGTAATTGGTTCAACCTCTTTAAAGTGTCCGTTGTTGCCGATGTGCCTGAAGAGACGATAATTTTGTGGATTATTATCATTTTCTACGATAATAAACTGGTTGGGCCACAGCTTATTATCTCTGCCAATGTATGATCCAATATTGTTGATTGATGCCGACTTAACATCTTCTGTTGGGACGCTGAGACGTGTCCAGCCTTTGTAGTAGCGGTCGTACAGAACGGTGCCTTTTAAGTAATCTTCTGCTTCCAGCCCGAGCGCATCCGCTTTGATACGTACGTTAATATCCTTGGTAACCAGCGTAACTTTATTGCCTGCCTTGACCAAGTCGGCCACTGTTTGCAAGATGAGATTATCTTTGATGTCGTGAATGCCGCCGTTTGCACTGCGCAACGACGGAATGCTAATCTCTGTTGGGTTGGTATAAACTTTTAAAATTGATCCTTCGGTGTCATGATCAAGTGGTACGCCGCCACCCAGGTGTCCCTTGCGACGCAAAGCGTCGAGCTGGCGAATGGTTTCGCGTACGTTGTGTCCCTTTTCGCCGACCTCTTTTTTAAACGTATCAAGCTCTTCTAAAACAATAAATGGAATACCAATGACAACGCCCTTAAATGAAAAAAGAGCGTGGGCATCGTGAATTAAGACGTTGGTATCGAGAACAAAAATACGATCAAGGCGAACCCCTTTTGGTGCTTCTTGTTGTGGTTGCTGAGCGACTGGAAGTTTGTTTTCTGGCATATCTACTCCCTTGTTCTTGGATAACTAAGATTGATGTTGGATACAGCGTATCATCGCATGATGATCTGATGCAAGATTGAATACATATTCTCTCATCATTGATTAAGGCGATGGTTCTTGCTATACTCAAAAGCCTTGTTCTAGCCATTTTACCAGAGGAGCACGACATGGCTGGCTATGCCGATTCATATAATGGAGTGCAAAAATTCTATCGCATATTCTCAATGCGTACAACGACTACCACGGCCGCCCGGGCCTAATTTATTCTTTTCTTAAAAACCAATCTTTTGTAAAAATTTTTTGATAAACGCATCTGCAATGCAAGCATGAAAGGATGTGCACATGGAAAAGCACGATCACTTGTATAATTTACGCCATTCGGCAGCTCACTTATTGGCACACGCTGTGCACGAGCTGTTTCCCGGAACCCTGCCAACCATCGGCCCGGTGACGGATAACGGCTTTTTTTACGACTTCTTGCCGGTCAAAAATTTTAAAGAAGAGGATCTTGAGCGCATTGAACAAAAAATGCACGAGATTGCCAAGCGTGGCTATAAAATTGTAGGCGACCAGGTGCCCAAAGCCGAAGGGCGCAAGCTGTATGCCGACAATCGCTTTAAGCTTGAAATCATTGACCAGGTCGAAGGTGACACCGTTGGGATTTATCACCAAGGCAACTTTTTTGACCTGTGCAAAGGCGGACACGTTGAAGCGTTGGCCGAGGTAAAACATTTTAAGATTGTTGGAATTTCCGGCTCGTACTGGCGTGCCAATCGCGAAGGTACTCAGCTGCAGCGTATCAGTGGCGTGTGCTTTGCAACCAAAGAAGAGCTTGATGCTTATTTAAAGCACCTTGAGGATGTTCAGCGCTACGACCACCGCCGCTTGGGTAAACAGATGGATCTTTTTTCATTCCATGACGTTGCGCCTGGCATGCCATTTTTTCACCACAAGGGCCAGGTAGTTTATAACCTGTTGGTTGATTATTTGCGCTCGGTACGCGGTACTGCGTATCAAGAGATCAAAACGCCCATCATCATGAATGAATCATTGTGGCGCACTTCGGGGCACTACGATAACTACAAAGAGCATATGTATTTTACCAGTGCTGAAGATATTTCATATTGCGTCAGGCCCATGAACTGCCCCGGGTCCATTTTGGTGTACCAAGAGCGTCCACGCTCATATCGCGAGCTGCCGCTGCGCTTATCCGAATTCGGCTACGTGCATCGCTACGAGCTTTCCGGCGTTATGCACGGTCTTTTTAGGGTGCGTGCGTTTACTATTGATGATGCCCATTTGTACTGCACGGTTAGTCAGATTGAGCAGGAAGTTATCAATGTTTTAAAGCTTGCTCAGACCGTTTACTCAAAGTTTGGTTTTACCAACGTCAAAATGGCCATCTCAACACGTCCAGAAAAATATATCGGCACGCCAGAAGTGTGGGAACAAGCGACGCAGGCGCTGCGCGGTGCGCTTGATAAACACGGTGTTGAGTATGCAGTTCAAGAGGGCGAGGGGGCGTTTTACGGTCCTAAAATAGAGTTCAAAGTTTTTGATGCCATGGGGCGCGAATGGCAATGTGGCACCGTGCAGGTCGACTTTTTCCAGCCTATGAATTTTGGTCTTGAGTACATCGACTCTGATCAGACCCGCAAGAAGCCGGTTATTCTGCACGTGGCGATTTATGGCTCGATGGAGCGCTTTTTTGGCATCATGCTTGAACATTTTAAGGGCTTGTTACCATTTTGGCTTGCGCCGCTGCAGGTTCGCGTTTTGACCATCACCGATGCTCAGCTTGATTATGCCAATGACGTGGTACAGCAGCTTTTGAGCCGTGGCATTCGTGTTGAGCGTGATGATTCGGGTGATCAAATTTCTGCAAAAATTCGTCGTGCACAAGTCGATAAAATTCCGTGGATGTTGGTGATTGGCCAGAAAGAGGTTGATCAAAAGACGCTGACACTGCGCCATCCTGATGGAAAGCAAGAGTTTGGTTTAACGTTGGAGAGCGTGCTTGCGCGTGTGGAAGAGTTGAATAAGTATTGATGATTTTGTGGTTCGATACGATTGCTTGATAGTTTGGCTAGTTCTTGTGAATCAACAGAACGAATAGTCCGTTCGCCCTGAGCGAAACGACACGAAGTGGCGTGAAGTCGAACGGGAAACTTAACATGCCAAAATCAGGGGTATCGAACCATGAACACAAAAACCAAGCAACAAAACATACAAACAGAAGAAGGCCCGGGAAATTTTCCCGGGCCTTCTTCTTGAGCTTTTTAAGCAATCAATCAGCGATTAGCGATTGAAACGATCGCTGCTGCCTCTTGAGCCGAAGCCGCCGCCGTTGCCGCCGCTACGACCGCCGAAACCGCCGGTGCGAGGACCGCGACGTTCACCGCCGAAACCGCCTGTGCGTTCTTGTGGTGGACGAGCTTCGCTCACACGGATGCGTTGACCTTTGACTTCAGAACCGTTAAGAGCTGCGATAGCTGCTGAAGCTTCGCTGTCGCCCATTTCAACAAAACCAAAACCGCGGGATTGGCCGCTGAATTTGTCTTTGATGATGCGAGCTGATGTGATTGCTCCGTAAGAAGCAAACAAATCATTGAGTTCTTGGTCGGTTACGCTATTGGCAAGATTGCCTACGTAAATTTTCATCGATTATTCCTTTATATAGACTCTCATCGACACCGTGTCGATGTTTAATTCGCTTAAATACATGTTAAGATTTGGCTAGCGAGATTCTCTTAGTAGGACAGGAAGACTGTTGTCAGGACTATCCGTTCGTAACTCGTATCACTCTTAACTTCCCTAAGCATACCCAGCTTTTGAGTTCAGAGCAAGTGGTTGTCGATAAAGGGGCAAAAATGGCAAAAAGAGCAGTAAAATCGCATTTTTTTGACCGTGGTCGATAGTTCTTTAGACTAAAAACCAGTTCTAAGCTCGATAATTGATCATCAAATGAGGCTGTTTATGTCTACCACTCGCACACAAAAAATCGAAGCGCTCAATGCCCTTTCATATGGCGCATTCAAGCAGCAGGTCGCTGTTTTTATCAAAACAATGAGTTCAAAGTTGCATCAAGCCTCCTGGTTGGGTGACCGTAAACCATCATTGGTTTTTTTATCGGGTCAGGCCGACCAATTCAACGTGAGTGGCCCCGAGGACATCAGTAGTCTGTACACGCCGTTTTTGCAAAAAAAAGTGGTTGATGCCGATGCCAAAGTAGTGGTGGTAGGTGATATTCACGGCGACATTCAGGCGCTGC
>JAHFBR010000049.1 GCA_023249955.1 bacterium | reverse complement strand
TCGGTGCACCGTGGCGTAATCGCGGCCATAAAACTGCGATACCGCATCGATGACCGATCGCGGCTTATGCGTTGTGGCAGCGTTATCCAGATAAATCTGGTCGACAGCGGCATGAAAAATAGGGAAATCTTTTTTGAGCATGGTACTATTCATCAAAAACACCGGTTTGAACTACCAATTTTTACACCCATTATTCTATCATATATTTTGCCCGATGGCACCCGCTGAAAGGGAGGCGGGGCTATAAAAATGGCTTTTTAACATCCCGCCTAGCACATTTAATTCTATTTGTGTATTTTGTTGTTTGACAAAGCATGGGATTACCGCTACAGTGAGGCGATTTCCATGGTTTTTGGGTGGGGAATGTCTTATTTTTTAACAGGGTGATATAACAATGAATTTGCTACGTAATATAAAGCTTTTGAGTGTTGGGTTGGTGTTGGTTGGATCAGTTGTTGCACAGGCCCCCGTTCAGCCTCAATTTTCATATGCACATAAAACAGAAATAGCCTGGAATAATAATCCTGGTTTTAAACTTGATGATTGCATCGAGCGGACAGCCAAGGTTTTTAAGAAGCATCTGAATCAGTCCATTCTTTTTGATCCCGCATTTGTTCGTCAGGCTGACAAGGTGCGTGAGCACCATCTCAAATCCAAGCATGCAACCGAATTTGTTGGCAAGATGTACGACATTCACACCGATGATGGCGTGACGATTGGTGCAACCTATTTTGACCGCGGCAGCGATACATTGATGGTTATTGGCGCCGGTTTTACCAATGAACGCGAGATCATGACCCCGTTCGTTTCGATGTTTGCAGACTACGACGTGGTACTTTTTGATTTTCGTGGGCATGGTCATAACCCCGTCTCAATCTGGGATCCAAGTACCTGGAATTTTAACTTTACCAAGCTCACCTTTGGCGTTGATGGCAATTTGGTAACGCTGGGCGTTGATGAAGACAAGGACGTCTTTGCCGTGGTCGATGGATTCAAGCGTCTTAAGGCTGAGATCAATCAAGGCAAAACCTATCGCCGCGTCTTTGGCTTAGGCGTTTGCTATGGCGCGTTTATCATGGCAAAATCATTGTCGCTGAACCCGGGCCTTTTTGACAAACTTATTTTGGACGGTTGCTGGTTGTCATTGCCACTGTTTATTGAAAAAGCAAAAGACGATCTGCGCTCACTGTGCGTTCCTCAACGTGGTGGATGGCGCAATCACTGGTTCTTTGGCAGACAGGTGGTAAAAGATGCTGCTGAATATATTACCGGTAACTTCTTGCTCCCGCTGAACGCCATCTCGTTGTTGGATTACGCGCCGAATATCAAAGATACCGAGCTCCTGTTCTTTTTTGGCAAAGATGATTACATGATCAGACGTCACGAGTTTGAGCAGCTGTGGAATGCCTTTAACGTTGAAAATAATGTGAAGAAAACGGTTGTAATCACCTCAAATGAACACGTCCTGAATCACCTGAAGCAAAAAGAGCTTTACAGCATGACCAGCCACCTTTTCTTTGATTTGCCACAAGAGCAGATGTTACGTTGTTTGACCAATAAAGATGAACTGGTAAATCACTATCTTGCCAAGATGAAGGCGCTATGTGATGAGCAAAAATAAAAATTTGATAACGACGTTTTTAGTCGTTAGTTTTGCGGCTTCAAGCAATCTTTGGTGCATGAAAGATGTGGCTCCCGGTCCTGAGTCAGCAGTTGAGGCATCGTGGCCACAGCGATTTAAAACTTTTGCCAAAAATAATCACAGCGAGCTGACCAACCTGTTGCTAACACTGATGCATGCTCCCTACATCCTGACAGTGGATAGCACCGATCAAAAGGTTATCAGACTTACATCAATGCTTGCTGGAGCCGCAACGGCTGCAAAAATAGGCACCATTCTGGCGATTCCACAACATGTGCCACCCGCTAAGATTTTGGTGTGGGATCTGCCAAAGGTAACTGGTTACGCCCTGGCAGCAACCTATGATGTAATTCGCTTTTTGGATGCTGCAACCGTTGTGCTCAAAAATCAGACCGAGGGTCCGAAGCTGCGCATGTTTAAGATTAATCAGGGCATGCAACTGACCATTGAGCTTATGTTGCGCGTTATGGCTTTGCTGAGTACGCAGAAAAATATTTTTGATGGGAACTCAAAGGCGGTTTCGTTGTGCGCAACAGAACTGGCTGATATTGTCAGCATTTGGCGTTTGTTGAGCCGCTACATGACTTATTTCGTGTACTTGCACGAGCTTGAATTTAAATTTTCGATTAACCAAAAAAGCGATGTGCCGCACGATGCTGTTGAGCAGGCGATTGAGGCGCACGCGCAGGAAATTGAAACGGCAGTGGTTGCGCTTGATGAGCCAAATAAAAAAAATTAGCAAAATTTTAATCGCAAACCGCTCCGAAGTAGCGCTCCGTGTGCAGGCAACATGCCACGCGCGCGGCAAACAAACAGTCGCCATTTTCTGTCCCGAAGATCGCCATCTTTCCTACGTTTATCAAGCACATGAAGCGTATCCGCTGAGCAAGTCAGGCTATGCAGCCTATCTGGCGCAAGCAGAAATTTTAGAGATTGCGCAAAAATCTGGTGCACAAGCCATCCATCCCGGTTACGGCTTTTTATCAGAAAATGCCACCTTTGCGCAAGCGGTAATCGATGCTGGCTTGATCTGGATTGGCCCCAGCCCCAGCTGTATTGCGCGCATGGCGGATAAAATTATCGCGCGTGATCTGATGCAAAAGGCAGGCGTCGCAGTGGTGCCTGGATTTTTTGTCAGTGATTTTTCTGATGCCGGTCGGCATGAGGCTCTTGAACAAGCGAATGAGCTTGGGTACCCCTTAATTATCAAAGACCCACGCAGTGGCGGTGGCAAAGCAATGCGTAAAGTAATGCAGGTGCAAGAGTTTGAACACGCATTTCGTGCTGTTGTTTCTGAAGCACAAAAATATACCGGCAGCACGCAGCTCTTGATCGAAAAATATGTTCAGCAGGGGCGGCATATTGAAGTGCAAGTTGCCGGCGATGGCAAAAATTTTGTGCATCTGTTTGAACGTGAGTGCACCATACAGCGCCGTCACCAAAAAATTATTGAAGAGACGCCGTGCAATTTTGTGAGCAAGCAGACGCTTGAAAAGATGTATGCTGCGGCGTTATTGGCTGCGCAGGCGGTGGCGTATGACAGTATTGGCACTGTTGAATTTATCGTCACACCAGACGAGCAGTTTTATTTTCTTGAAATGAACACGCGTTTGCAGGTGGAGCATGCGGTGACGGAGATGACCACCGGAATTGATCTGGTCGGCTTGCAGCTTGATTTGGCGCAAGACCGTCAGTTGCCATTGACGCAACCAGAAATTATACAGCGTGGGCATGCCATTCAGTGTCGTTTGTATGCGGAAGATCCGGCCAACAATTTTGCGCCGGCCACCGGCACGCTGCAAACACTTATTATTCCACACCATCCATTTATTCGTTCCGAACATAATTTACACCAGGGGCTGGAAATTACCCCATTTTTTGATCCCATGATCGGGCGCTTTATTGCTCGTGGTGCAACGCGTGCCCTGGCTGCAGCCAACATGCACACCTTTTTGGGCATGTTGCAGCTGGAGGGCGTGATTACCAATAAAAACTTTTTACGTGCCATCATGGCGCAGGCATTTTTTGCGCAGGGCGCTTTTCATACGCAGCTTCTGGCAAACCCTGACGTCATTGAAGTAGTGCTGAACAGCCAGCGTGATCAGGCCGGTGAGCACGATTATCTGCTTGCAGGCGTTGCAGTTATGCTGTTTGAACAGTATGCTGCTCAGAAGCAGCAGCAAGCATCACCGGAACGCGGTACACGTCGGTGGAAGGATCAGCAATGGCGATAAAACAGCTGCTGATTCAGGATAAAAAAATAATGTACGTGCTGCATAAAACTGCTCACGGCTTTGATGTTGTGGCGACCGATGCAGCAGGCAACAAACTGAGCATGCAGGTGACGCATGTTCGGCGTGATGGCAACATACTTATGTTTGATTGCAACGGCAAGCCGTATTGTGCCACGCTGACACGCGCTGCATCCGCGTATCATGTTCTGTTTGCGCACCTGATCAACGCCATTCCGGTGCAACCGGCTCAAAAAACATCCGAAGCGCAACCCATCAGCTTTGAGGGTGCAACAGCCACCAAGCTTGAAGCTCAAACCTCAAACACACTCAAAAGTCCGCTTGCAGGACGCATCATAAAACTTTTTGCTCACCCAGGCCAGCACGTTAAAGTGGGCCAACCGCTTGTTTTGATTGAATCCATGAAGATGGAGAATGAGATCTGCGCTTCTAGCGCTGGATTTATCAAAACTATTTTCATCGCTGAAGGGAATGTGGTACAACAAAAACAGACCCTGATCGAATTTGAAAAAGAAGGAGCGGGCGATGCAACGTCAAAAAATGCACATGAGCAGGAAGCAGTTTAGAATTGGCGATCTGGCCAAAGAGCTTAAAGTCAAAAAATTTGTCATTCGTTTTTGGGAAAAAGAGTTTGGTATTCACTCTGATCGTTCCCAAGGCGGTCAGCGTTTTTACACGTCTGAAGATCTCAAAACATTTCTTCACATTAAAGACCTTTTGTACAATCAAGGCTTTACCATTGCCGGAGCAAAAAAACAGCTTCAAGAGATGAGAACAAAGGGTACCCCCTTGCCGGAACCAGCTGCAGAAGCGCCGCAGGTTCACGAACAAAAAATTACGGCTGCGCACATGGCACCACCAGAAACAATTGGCGGTGCAACGGCAGTGCTTCCTGAAGCTGAAGAGGCTGACGATGCTGAGGATGAAGATGACGGCATTGTCGACGCCATGATGCATGTGGAAAAAGCCGATAGCGATGCAATTCGTCATCAGCATCCAACGCATGAGCAAGAGCGCCTGACGCCGGCAACCATCATGCCATGTTCTTGCGCCACGATGATCGAGGGTTTAAAGCCGATCAAAGAGCAGCTGGAGCAGCTTAAAGAGCGCCTTGAACGCATGCCGTTGATGAAGTAAAAAGCCTAAAAATCCTTCTTAATTTCCGTTAATCAAAAAATCCGGTAAACTATTGGTCTGCGCATAAAATTACGGATTCTACTGCTGAATGCCCAGAGGGACATCATGAAAGAAGGATTTTTGCTGCTCAATAAACCGGCCAACGAGATAACCTCGTTTGGTGTGGTACATGCCATCAAGCGGCTCTTGCCCAGAAAAACAAAAATCGGGCATACGGGCACGCTGGATGACTTTGCATCCGGTCTGCTGATTGTCTGCGTTGGGCGCAGCGCCACCAAGCTGTCATCAGCGCTGATGGGCTGCGATAAAGAGTATGTCGTGCGTGCAAAGTTGGGTGAAGCGACCGATTCTTTGGACCGTACCGGTAAAATTATTGCCACAGAACCGTTTGAGCATATCACCGCCGAGATGCTGCATGCAGCGATGAAATCGTTGCAGCCGTCATACTTTCAGATTCCACCAATCTATTCTGCGCTTAAACATCACGGCTCTCCGCTGTATAAATTGGCGCGCGAACGTAAGATGGACATGACCGAGCTGGCTGACATCGCCAAGCAAAAAGGGCGTGAAGTTTTTATCAAAGAGATCGAACTGATTGATTTTCAGCCGCCATTTTTTACTCTTCGTGCCGTTGTTTCCAAAGGCACGTACGTGCGTTCACTGGCGTATGATATCGCGCAAAAATGTGGATTGAGTGCGACGACGTATGATCTTGAACGTACCAAGATTAATAATTTTACCTTATGCCAAGCGGCGCTTTTGAAAAATTTTGGATCACTAGAAGATATTCAAACCCATCTGTTTGCGTGCGAAGAGCTCCAAATGCTTGAAAAAATCTCCTGAAAAATGCCACGATTATTTCCAACGTCTCTTTGGGAAGAGCGTGTGAGATATGGTTGGTGTTACAGAGGGAGATGGTATGAAGAAATTTTTAGCCCCCATTATACGTGGGGTGTCAATTATAATCTTGTTAAACAGCAGCCTTAATGCCGCGGCCACGCGCAGCATTTTGAGTGATGGTCAGCGTGCACAGCGCCGCACCGATGCGCAGTGCATTCGTATTACTGCAGCGAATGATCAACACACTCCTAATATTGCCGCACAACCAAATAATGGCGACGAAACACTCTATGCCGATCGTCGTGGCAATCATGCCAAAGGGCTTTTGCATAACAATGACGGGCACGTTAACACTGCTGCGTATAACACCTTGCTTACGGCTTTGGCTTCCACAAATCCAAGCGACTTTAATAACATTACCATGGGTGGCACCAGAAAGCTGACCGATCCGCAGGCTGGCTACTCTTTCTCACTTGAAGGCGATGATGCGGCCATAAATGTTGTTCCACCAGCTCCAGCTTTTGCGTCTGCCGAGGCTGCAGGTGAAATGGTTGAAAATTATTGGCATGCATTGCTACGCGATATCCCTTTTAATAAGTATGATTCTGATCCGCTTGCGGCTGATGCTATGGCCGATTTGAACGGTCTGTCCGATTTTAGAGGGCCCAAAGTAGGTGGCGAGGTCAGACCGCGTACGCTCTTTAGGTTGGATATTCCTGGTGCATGCAAGGGTCCACACATTTCGCAATTTTTATATCTGCCCATTCCAAATCTTGGTCATACTTCGCTGCAAGAAAGTCGATATCCACTACCCGGCGTGCAAAATGATTTTTTAACCGATACCACCGAATGGCTTACGGTACACAACGGTGGCGTGCTGAACAGATCCATTCAGTTTTCAGCTACACCATCCTTCATCAAGACAGGACGTGATCTGGGTGACTGGGTTCACTTGGATTATCCAGGACAGGGATTTTTCCAAGCGGCGTTGATTTTGTTGGGCTTTGGTCCTGCAGCATTGGATGACAATCATCCGTACAAAAATAATGCAACGCAGGCTGATTTTGTGTCATACGGTATTGTTGATCTTTTGAATCTTGTGTGTGGCGTGACGCAATCAGTCATGAAAGCGGTGTGGTATCAAAAGTGGATGGTTCACCGCAGACTGCGTCCAGAAGAGTTTGCGTTTTTGGTCAACAAGCAGATCTCTGACCCAACCAATTTTGGCATTCACGCCGATTTGTTGAACTCTCAAGCCCTCGTCAAAACTTTTGAAAAATATGGCAACTATTTGTTGTCGCAACAGTATCCTGAAGGCTGCCCAACACACCCATCATATCCATGCGGCCACGGATCAATCTCTGCCGCGTGCGCGACACTTTTGAAGGCCTGGTTCAAAGAGGATTTTGTTATACCAAATCCTGTGAAACCAAATGCAAACAATACAGCACTTGTTGATTGCCTACTGCCATTAACCGTTGGTGGTGAGTTGAACAAGCTGTGCTCAAATATTGCCAAGGGACGCGATATGGCTGGTGTGCATTATCGCAGCGATTGTAATGCTGCGTTAGAACTTGGTGAAGCGATTGCGATTGCCATTTTGGAAGATGAAGCCTACACAAAAAATATTAACTTTAGCGGCTTTAGTTTGACAAAGTTTGATGGCACCGTGATAACGGTTGGAGCCAAAAAGGCGATTCCAAGCTGTTAATGAGGTAAGAGATTTGTTCTGAGAAACGAAAAGCGGGGCGGTTATGCCGCCCCGCGATATATTTTCTATTAAGAAGAATGGTCCGCCGTCGCTCTTACGCCTGACGGCTTGAGCTATGGCGGGACAGCCTTCGCTCAATTATTCTCTTGTAAATACTTCATTTGAAGAAAATGGCTTGCCCAGCCGTAGCTCGCTAGAGCGAAGGCTGGTTGCGGGGGCTGGATTTGAACCAGCGACCTTTGGGTTATGAGCCCAACGAGCTACCAGGCTGCTCTACCCCGCGGCATAGTTTTTGATCTGAATTTCTAAGAAAAGCGTATTGATGAGTCTAAACTCGCTGTGCGAATTGTCAAACAAAAAGAAAAAGCTTTTATCGTTTTGAAGCGGATAATTGCCTCAAAAGCTCTCTGATATCAGCTGGCACAGGGCAGATGTACGAATACTGTTTTTCTTTGTACTCAAAAGACATTTTCCATGCATGCAGCGCTTGGCGCTTAATCAGCGGTGATGCAACGCCGTACGTGGCGTCGCCCAGCAGTCCATGGCCTTGTGAGGCAAAATGGACGCGAATTTGATGCGTACGACCGGTGACAATGGTAGCCGCAAGCAGCGCGCTGTCAGCGTACTGGGCAAGTGTTTTGTAGTGCGTCAGTGCCGG
>JAHFBR010000048.1 GCA_023249955.1 bacterium | reverse complement strand
CTTTTCCATTTTTATCTTCTGGATACGTATCGAAAAGATTCAGAGTTGCCGGTGGAGGTGCAAAAAGGCTATGCAGACCTGTTGGAAGCCATTAACGTAAAGATACGCGAACTCCATCCAAATTTTGATGAAGTAAGTGAAGAATTTGGCACCTTTTATCAAGTACTTGCTGATAACGAGGTTGAAATCGTGGCTGACTTCATGCAAAATCCGAACATTGGAAACAATCGAGACCTGCTCACCTTTTGTCGCCAAAGCATCGCCTTTCCTAAGATTGTCGCAACGCTTGATGCACATCGTGCACATCTGCAACAAGAAGGTAAATAAATTTTTAGAAAATGTTATAATTAACGGCGTTTCACCGTCACCGTTTAAACACATTCAATAAGGTTTTTTACATGAAAAAATTCGCATTCACGCTTTGCATCGGCTTGCTGTCAGTCGGCCCACTTGTTGCGGCAAAAAGACAAACTCTCGTACAATTTGCAGCTCCAAAACCCACGAGTGTCGCAAGCGCTCTCCCACTTGTCTTAAACACAGCACGTTTTGGCGATCAATATCTCATAGAGCTCATTGATGGCTTGTCGCAAGAAACACTCAGCGCCTTGGCATCGTTGCTTAACGGAGAAGAAGCGTTCGCTCACATTTACCAAGCCATTCAAGCAAAACAAGCAAAAGCGTCACCGATTGCCACAGAGCCAGTACCCACTAACCTCTTTATCCTCGAATAACAACCATTTAAAAAATGCGTGTCAGAACCCTCGTTAATCCCTTTAGTTGCGTAA
This sequence comes from bacterium, assembly GCA_023249955.1. Taxonomy (GTDB): domain Bacteria; phylum Babelota; class Babeliae; order Babelales; family RVW-14; genus JAHFBR01. The sequence continues at coordinate 7,457 of JAHFBR010000048.1, read as the reverse complement.
AACGCTACCCCAAGCCGGTGTGGCCGGAACTTTTTCCAGCATTTTGCGGCATCATTGATGTCGAGATTGGATGCGGCACGGGGAGTTTTTTGCGCAATTATGCCGCTGCGCATCCTGCGCACGCGGTCGTGGGTTTTGAGATACGCAAAAAATTGGTTGATGCGGCGCAGGCAAAGATCGCAGAACAAAAGCTTGAAAACGCTTTTTTGCTCTGGGGAAATGGCCACACGGGGCTGGAAGATATGTTTGATAACAACAGCATTGACCGGCTTTTTATCTTTCACCCCGACCCGTGGATTAAACGCCATCACTTGCGCCGCCGCATTATCAATGCACCATTTCTTGATCTGGTGCATCAAAAACTTAAGCCTGATGGCTGCATGTACATTGCCACCGACGTCCCTGACTTGTGGGCCGCCATGCACGAGAGCATTGTAAGTTCACAAAAATTTACCCATATCACTGACGATCCATTTTGGACCACGCTGTATCACACGCGTTGGAAAGAGATGAGCATCGAACAAAAACGTTCATTGTTTTATGGAACGTTTCAGAAATAAAGGGGCTTTTTTTAATCAATCACTTCTGGCTTCTTTTTCAAATGATAAACCATGGCAGCTGTCACATTGAAGAATACAAAAGAGCTGCCACAAGGCTCGAAATAGCGTGCGCGCCACCCGGCAAAGCCGTGCATTTTTTGCCAATACGCTCTGCGATCTCTAACATCAGGTTTTACATACCCAAGCGTCTCTGCCCCAACCAGGGTAATGTAGGTAAAGATTCCGTCAGGTTTAAGCAATCGATATGCTTTGCGCAAAATATCGACAACAACCCGATTCTCAAGTTTGGTAAATGGAACCGTGCAAATAATGCGGTCATATGACCCATCAATATCACCAATATTTTCAACACCCTCAGGAAGCCAATTCTCAAAAGCGCCACGATAAATTTTTACATTGGGGTAGTGCTCACGGGGAAATTTTGTTTGGGCCTTTTCGTATAAATCTGGAACATACTCAACCGCATCAAGCGTATCGTTCTGTTGCATATTTCTGATAATGTATCTGGTTATCGTTCCTGCTCCACAGCCAATCTCCAAGATTTTCAGGGGCCCTTCCACTTCACGATCACAAAGCTTAGTCACTGTTGCTCGTGCAAGAAACGGTGAGCTTGCGGTAAACGCTCCAACATGGCGTGGATCTTTGATAACTGATTGCAGAATCTCAACACAGTCTGAACCGTATTGATAGGCATCTTCCACAAACTCTGCCACTGCAGCCTTTATAGCAGTTAATCGATCACCTTGAGCCTGCATCTGTCCTGAAACTGCAGCCATTATAACAATACAAAACCCCACTCGTCGCAACATTTTTTGCATACGCTTGTCTTTCTCCGCTCTGTTATTCTTAATCTTTTTTTCTGAACGCACAAACCCACGAAGGTGTGAAATTAAGCCACACAATTGGCTTACGCTCTAACTCAAATGCTGATTCAAGCCACTCATTAAAAACATCCATCTTCTGGTTATACTCTTTGAGCTCATCAAAATTGAGTGTGATGGTTTTCCATACTTTGGTGCCCCAGTTCGCACCCAAAAAGGTCATGTACGTAAAAGTACCGCCCGGTTTGAGCCGTGCGAAAATTGCCGGCAAAATTGTTATCACAACTTCGTTTGGAAGACTTACAAAAGGCAGCGTTGAGATAATATCATCGTACTGCTCAACACCAGAGTCAAAATCTGGAAATGCCGAACAGTGCAGACGAACATCAGGAAACCCTTGCCCTTGGGCAGCACTTCTTAGCGCCTCAATACGCACACATGCCTGATCATACAGAACCTTGGTACACTCAACGGCATCCAATCGATCATCAGGGTGCATTTTTGCAATAATGCACTCGGTAACATTGCCTGGTCCGCAACCAATTTCTAAAATCTTGCGCGGCTCATGAGGTACGGTCGCTTCCCCCTCAACACTCTGGGCAAGGGTACGCGCAAGCCATGGCGAGCTTGCAGTCAACGCACCAACCTCTTTGGGATTTTTTTTGCGTGCTTTACGAATTTGCTTAGTATCTCTGCCCCAACGCCGCCAATCTTGCCAAAAAGATGTATCCGTTTGCGTTTGTGCTTGCCCAGAAAAACCAATTACTACCGTCAATAACAACAATCGTATTCGCCACTGCATCTTCAGAAACCCTTAAACATATTTGAACAATATTTTAGACTTTCGAAAGCGTAGCAGGAACAAACAAAAAGACAATCCTGGTTTCGTCATTACCGCTTCGCTACCAAATTCCCAACCTTCACAATATTCTTAAACCCCGTGGTTGGCACCATCACGCCCAAGGTGCGTGCAACGTCCTTATTAACCACCACCATGTTGCATGCCGATGCCACAACGCCTACTTCTGCAGGGGTTTTACCTTCAAGCAAAACGACCTTTGCAAGCTCAGCACTCTGCTTGCCACTCAACTGATAATCGATACCAGCCGCCGCAAGTGCACCCTGTTGAACCAAGATATTATCACTCACCAGCAGTGGCTTTTTTTCTTGCAACGCTTTTGCCGCAATTGCTGGTAGCGTGGTTGCAACAAGGTTATCGGTTGGTGCCAGCAACGCATCCGCTTGCTTGCATGCCATGCTGACCGCCGCCAACAGTTCGTTTTCTGACGTTATGCCAACATTGATCGGCTTCAGCCCACGCGCTTCAAGCTCTGCAGCCATCTTTTTGACCATGATACACGAGTTCACTTCTGCGGGACTGAATAACAACGCAACACGGTGCGCATGCGGGACAAGCGTTACGAGGAGATCGATTTCGGCACTAATGTCGATCATATCCCGCGTGCCACACACATTTTTCTGCGGAGACATCAAGCCGGCGGCCTGAGGATCGGTCACTGCAGCAATAAAAATTGGCTTCTGTTTTTCAACGTGAGCCATCGCTTGCGCGGCAGGCGTTGCAATAGCAAACACCGCATCAACGTCTTGGTTGGCGTGCAAGCTTTTTGCCATGCTGTGCAACTGCGAAATGGAGCCCTGGCCATTGTACTCAATAAATTCAACTTTTTTACCCGGCATGTGGTGGGTGCAATACTCCACAAAGCCTTTGCGTGCGGCATCAAGCGCAGGATGCGACGCCGTTTGCAAGATGCCAATGGTAAGGGTTTGTGCATCTTTTGGCGCACGTCCACATTGCGTCAACATGACGGTAAGTGCAATAAGCCCTCCAACGATAAAAAATCGTGTCAGGATCATGTGTTTTGTATTCATAACTTCGTCCCTTCAAAAAAGTAACCAATAAAAAAAGGCCCCCAGCCTTTTACAGCTGGGAGCCTTACATTTTTCTTTTCTGTTTTTTAAGCTTTTTTACGAGCCTTGCATGTAATTATCCCAGCATGAAACAATAATATGGCGATACACGTACATAAAAAACGTACCCGCCACAATATTAGACCATGCTTGGAATAGGGAAAAAGAGTTGTCAGCACAAACATCGTTGCCGATAATTTGCGCTTGGAGAGCAGATGAGAATGTGCATGGGTTCATGCTTTTCATCGCGATTCCAACTCTTTTAAACTTAGATAATTACGCCACAATAACGATTCTGACTTTATCAAGAACGCTTTCAGTTGTCAATCTGTCAAAAAATAGAGCTATAAACGCGCCATAAACGGCGCTTGGCGCGTTTCATGAAGAAACAGGTATGCATGAAGAGCCCTGATTTCCTCAGGAGTACCGTAGTTGTGCACCAGCACTGCAAGAACCTCTCTGATGGTGGCCTCGCGGTTGATCTTGTGACCGGGAAATTGGGCACTGTACTCGTCAACTGATTGCGCAACTTTTTCCCACAAAAATCTCAGTGATACAATTTTGTCCGATAGCCATACAATACTTCTAGTCTTAAGATAGTTCGCCAGCTCGGGACGCTCATGAGAACATCCAGTCAATCGAAGTTTTGCTGCTATACACTCAGCTATTTCTTTTTGATTTGGGAGCGAAACCGCCTGCACCACACTTATCGCAAGCATAATAAAGCCGCCAATGATCGTTACGATTTTTTTTGTGTTCATCATATTGTTTTTTTCCTTAAGCTCTGTTGCGGTTTCAAGTTCTCTATTAAATACATAAACAGACAACAACGTGTTTCGTCATCCCCGCGGAGGCGGGGATCCAGGCTAGCTTCTCTATTCGTCTTTTTTAATCTGCTTCTCTCTGCTGATAGCATCGCAATATAAACATAAAATTTCTTCATAACATCACCTGGATTCCCGCCTTCGCGGGAATGACGCCCCTAGTAACCAATAAGCGCGATTTTTCTGCACTATTTTTCTTAGACACTATGGGCTGTGATAAAAACCCAACAGGGCCTCAGCTTGTATCAGCTTTTAAGCTCCAGACAGCCGTGCAACCGCACGGGCAAACAGCAGACCTTCTACTGTTTTACGAGCAAGCACAGCATCTTCAGGAAAACGTTGTACGAGCTGTGCAGCATAATCTGCTTCTGGGATTTTTTCAAGCTGGTCTGTAAATCCATACTGCTGCAACATTGCATAATCGGCATCATCGCAATAACAACCCAACTGCCGCATGCAGCCCCAGCGATATAAATAGTTTATATACACCGCAAAATCTCGTCTGATCATGGCATCACGCGAACGCATAAGCGCATAATTTCGTTCTGCATGACCCAAAATTTCAGAAACTTTATCGTATTTTTTTGCTTCGCAAGCGGATGCAAGTGTCGCCCGATATGCTGGCATAATTGCGTCAAAAAGAGCCCTGACTTTTGTCTGTTGCGATGAGGTTCTTTCGTGACCATCAAAAAAAGTACGCGCAACGTGTTGATAAAATTCAAGCGCATGCAGGCCCTCAGGAGCCGGTGCCTGCATGCCGTAACAAAAATTAACTGAAAACAGCAACGCAAATAGCGTACTTTTTAGCATGATTACACGTCTCAGAGTGGTTAGGTTTCCTGAGCAAGGCGAATAAGCTCTTTAAAAGCATCAGGGGTAAAAACAACGCGCACGCGGGGCTCAAACCATGCTTTGATGCGAGGATCACGTTCGTATATCAGTCCAGCAATTCCCAGTTTTTGAGCATATTCAGCATTTACATAACTTATATCGCGTTCCACAACACAGATAAACCTTGCTGGATCATCGTATATCCAAAACTTCTTAAGACGTGCTAAAAATTTTTTCTTATGATGGGCAGAGAGGCTATCAATAAAATTACGACACCACTTCTTTATCAGTCTTTCCTGTTGCTCCATCCGTGCTTTTTCTAACCCCTTCTCAATCTCCCAAACCCAACGCATCGCAGATGCCGTAAAATTCGGCACCAACAGCATGCCTACAACAAACAACAAATACTTTTTCATTGAATCTCCCTACTTTTTTTAATTGCTGGGGCCACGTGCCAGTAACAATACGCATGATACACAACGGCAGCCAGCGTTAACAATCGCACCATAACAACACCCATCAACAACACATACGGTGATGTCGTTTTGAAAAAATACATAAAACCATAAAAAATGGCCAGTTCAACAAGCTTCATGACAAATAATTGTTGTGCCGCATGCTGAATGATATAAAAACATTCATACAAAATAAAGCTACATTCTGCGATGCTCAAGAGTAAAAAAAGCGTGCACAGCATAAAAATTTGATACGACAACTGCTGGGCATACCAAAAATGGCTCACCAGCGGTGCTAGCACGATAAATACAGCAACCAGCGGTACGCTGATCAAAAAGAGCTTTCTGCTTAAGCGCGCAAAAACAACCCGGAGCTGACTGTCAGAAGTCTTCTTAGCTGCGGCTAGCAAACCGTTACCGGCGTAACCAATCGTAATTTTAACCACTGAAAGCAGCGCGGATGCAAGCTTGCTGGCAAAATAAAAAATACCGGCGGTGGCAAGGCCAAAGTGAAGTGCAAACAGGGGCGTTAAAAAGTTTGATGTAAAAAGGTTACGGCTGAGGCGCAAAATATAATTGAAAAATTTTATGCGAGCAAAATACTGAAAATTACCCTTCGAGACGCTCGCCACAGAGGTGGCACGCTCCTCAGGGTGAGCGGGATGCTGTATCCGCTCGTCCTGAGGAACGAGGCCCTCGGCCGAGTGTCTCGAAGGATACGAGCACAAACCAGAAAATTGCGCTGCATAATCCGGCAACCCCCGATAAACCCCGCGCAGCACCCCAGCAAATAACAGCATGCACAGCAGCATTTCAACCACATGTGATGCAAGAATAAAAAATGGTGTTAACGGCTGCTGCAACACAAGATACGCGCCCCACAGCACCACAATGCGCCCAAACAGCAAACTCAACTCAATGGTCACCACCAACTGCGTCCGTTGCACGGTGTACAAAAATTGCCGCACAAAATTGCGCGCACTTTCAATGCAAACCAAAAAAGCAAAGATTGCCAAGGCTCCCGGCATATCAATAAGTGCGGGATGCGCTTGCAGCCACATCGCCATAATCGCCGTTGTCAGCAACACGATGGGCAGGTGAAGCGCAAGCGTGTGATACAACATCATGCTTTTAAAATGCTGCTTGCTGCGCGTAAAGTACGGCAAGAGTGGCGGCACCGAATTAGTTGCTCCCCAGTCGGCAATATGTGCACCCAGATGAATGAGCGAAAGCATACTGACCACAATGCCGTAGGCTTGTAGTGACAACGTGCTAAAGATCATGACACGGTGCACCAGCACAATGCCTTCAAAAAGCATGCTGCCGTAAAGGCCCCATTGCATATTTTTTTTGTAGATAACATCAAACGATGGCGCTGTGCGCGCAGTAGAAATCATAACACTTCCTTCGCAGGTATTAACCTTGTCAGGTTCTAGGGTTGGGCTCGCGCCCTCTCAGCCTTTTACAGCACCCCTGGTTATTAAAAAACACCGATTATTTTTTTTATAATTTACTCAGATGGCTTCTCTCTTCGGTCAAGATAATAGCGTATCAAAGTGATAAATTGCTTGAAGGTTATCGGTAGATCATTGCAGTTAATCGTTAAATCAAAAGATCGATTCTCATGTGCCGAATATAATATTACTTTGTTCGATTCAATGCCATCATTTTCTTTTTTCTGCATCTCAAAATAGGTGATATCACCCCAAAGTATCTTTTCATAATCGTCGTACACAATACCTTCTGCATCTATTTTTAAGATCGGTTTTGTTTGATCTAAGCGCTGTAAAAGATTTTTTTGAAACGCGTAGAATGATAGGCCACCTGCTGCCAAACTACCAAGCCCATAAAACAGTTTTGCAGGCTTTGATAGGGCTTTTGGATCACCAGATTTTTCTGACGAGCATAAAATATACGCACCTGCAGCTGTCACCACACCTGCCGCAACTCCGTATGCAATGATCTTGACGAGCGAAGGTTGTGGATATAACAAAAGCGTATCATTCTCATATTTAATCCATGCTTCGTTTGCCTTCA